>CBFDDP010000004.1:0-57405 GCA_965603595.1 uncultured bacterium | reverse complement strand
CGCCGACTGAAAAGAAAGTCATAGACCGGTACCCTGTCGGGCGTTTCACATCTGAGAGCGGTCACGAAACGTTCGCGTGGTTTCATCGATTTCCCTCCTCAATACTTCCCGTACTCGCGCAGCGCCTCCCACATAGCTACGATATTCTCAGGCAGTACGTCGGGTTGTATGTTGTGCACCGTATTGAACACGAACCCACCTCCCGGCGCGAAATCCTCTATGCGCTTGCGCACCTCATCCTTCACCTGCTGCAACGAGCCCTTGGGCAGTATCTTCTGCGTATCGATACCGCCTCCCCAGAAGGTGAGGTCTTTGCCGAAATCCCTCTTCAGCCCTGCTGCTTCCATGTCCGCCGAGGTGTACTGAACGGGGTTGAATATATCCACTCCGCTTTCGATAAGATCGGGGATGATGTATCGGGACGAACCGCAGGAGTGAAAGAATATGAACAGGTCGGGCTTCTGTTTCTTGATAACCTGGAATATTTTCGCGTACCAGGGTTTGAAGTAACGCTCGAACATCTCGTAGGAGAAAACCGGACCGTTCTGCATGCCGAAATCGTCGGCATAGAGAATGACCTTTATATCGTTACCGAGATAGGGTATGGCCCATTCCCAGAACTCGATGTCCAGCTCTGCAAGTTTCCCAACGATATAATGTGTGAGCTCGGGGTCAGCTGCAAGGGAGTAGAACGAATCCTCGTATCCGAGCATCCACTGAAATGTCTGCAACAGCCCCACGGTCATGCCCACTGTGCCGAGAACAACCAGACTATCGGACTTCGCAAGCCCTGCCGCCTCCTCCTTGATCCCCTTCAGACGAAGTTCATCCTTCGGGTCAGGCCAGTTGTATTTCTTTGCATCATCGAGGGACCCTCCCTTGAGGGGATGGGCGACCATATCATAGTAAAGGCCATGGGGCTTGGGCCGACGCCAGGTGATACCCCAGACGTCGGTAAACTGCTCATACTCCGGCGTTTCCTCCAGTTGCAGCTCCCAGCCGAATGGGCTGCCTGTCAGCACCCCTCTCGTATCCACTTCGAACCGGTCGAGCACATCGTCATGTACCCGTGCCAGACCCTGCACCCTGTCGAAGAGCTCGGTCTCCTTCGGCTCCAGTCCAAGGTACTCCCTGAGTCTGTTATAGGCGATATGATGTATACCGCTCACCAGGGTACCATTGAGGTCAAAGGGCACCCTGTCCGGTTCCTCATGGTTAAGAGTTTTCAGCATTCTCTCCTTTGATGTCATGCTCTTCCTCCACTCATACAGTCTCTATTGTCATTGTAGCAACAGCAGCAGGTTTTTTTCAATACCGATATTCCATAAATGTTTCATACATCACCCGTATATTTTCAAGAGGTGTGTCGGGACCGATCTCGCCGCATGCAATTATCCCGCCCTTCTCTATCCCTAGATGCGTGAAAACATCCAGGATATGGGCTCGAATCTCCTCCGGTTTTCCAAAGGGCATGATATGCTGTCGGTCGAGATCAGTACGGAAGCACACCCTGCCTGCAAAGTTCTTTTTCAACAACCCCAGTCCAATCAGGGGCGCCTGGCAGTTGAGCACCTTCACCCCAATATCTATGAGATCCGGGATTATGTCGATGATATTTCCGTCTGAATGAAAGTGGACATCAACACCTGCGGCAGATACCCGGTCAAACATCCTCCGATAGACGGGTTTGAAAAATTCACGCCAGAGCTCTGGAGAGATGAGAAGGCTGTTCTGAGCTCCCCAGTCATCGGCAAAATGCAGGCCATCGTATTCGTACTGCAGCCATTTGTCGATCCATCGAAGATTGAATTCCAGGATGTCGTCTCTGAGACGGTACACCTCCTTCGACAGGTACGCCAGGTCCATGAGCAGATTCTCCATCCCCCTGAGCTGCTGCATCTGCTCGAAGAAGGTTATCCATGCACCCCGTGCATAATAAGCGGGATTCTTCCCGAACATATGACCACTGTAGAGACGGGCACTCGGTGGACCCGCATCGAACTCCGGCCAGGTTAAATTTTCGTATGAAAACCACTGGGTGAGTGGCCATGCAACGGGAATTCCACACACCCCCTCCTCCTCAACCTTCCAGAGTGTGCCGAAATCGTCGTAGTTTTCTCCTCCCCTATACAATGGAGGAAACTCATCTCTGGGCAGATCGGGGAGGAATGACCAGCCGAAATCTTCATGCACGGCCTCGAGTATCTCATCGAGGGCTTTGCCGTATTTGATCTGTGCTGCGGGAAGGATGCCATGGGATATGGGAACCCTGTCGGGATGTTCAAACCCAATAGCCCTTTTCACTCTCTCCCTGCTCTTCACCCTTCCTCCCTGTATACTGCTGCACTGCTCATCACCACTATGGCCTACCCTCTTCCCTTATGGGCTTGCGGTCATAACCCTGCATGCCCGGCATGAATCCCGTTCGATGAGCTTTGGCTGAATGAGAAACTGCCGTGCGACCCCCCTCTCAGCCCGTTCGATCTTGTCGACGAGCTGCGATGCGGCGATTTCACCCATCCTGAACTTGGGCTGATGAATGGTCGTAAGGGGCACGCGAATGAGACCCGCGATGTTTATATCGTCATACCCGATAACCGAGATGTCCTCCGGGATGCGCAAGCCTCTCTCGAGAAGCGCCTCGATGACACCGATTGCTACCGTGTCATTGACTGCAATCACTGCTGAGGGAAAGGACCCCGCACCATTTTCATCAATGAAACGACTGATCAGCTCATACCCGTCCCGCCTGGAGTGCGCGTCACCGAGTATGACCTGGTCAGACAACTTCAGGCCGGCTTCCGCAATAGCTGCCTTGAAACCTTCGAATCTGAGCCGCGATCCGTCGAGGGCCATATGACGCAAACAGAGAAACTTTTTATGCCCCAGCTCGAGGAGATACCGCGTAGCCATGAGGCCGCCCTCGAAATTGTCGCTGTCGATCCAGCTCACTTCCTTGTCTTTAGACCTGCTGTTCATGATGAAGAAGGGGACACCCCTCTCCTTGAGGAGAGAAATCGTTTCACCGTCGTGTTTCATTGGCGTGAGGAGTATCCCATCGACCTTGTACTGAATGAGCATGCGCGTAAGCTTCACCTCATTCTCATAATCAAAATCAGAACTCGTCAGGATCATCGAGTAACCAGACGCCCTGAGCGCCGTTTCGATCCCCTTTGCCACAGCCGAGAAAAAGGGGTTCAGTATATCCTCGAGAATGACGCCAATCGTGAAGGTCTTGTTTTTCGAGAGACTCCGTGCAATGATATTGGGCTCGTAATTGAGCTCGCTGGCCGCACTGAGAACCTGGCTTCTGGTTTTTTCACTGATCTTGGCGGAATTGTTGAGTACACGGGATACGGTGGACTTCGAAACCCCTGCTCTCCGGGCCACATCCTCCAATGTCGGCAGCTTATCCATCACATAACCTGATAGTATAATCGAAGTTCAGTGCAACCGGTTTCGCAATTATTTTTAACTTATCTGCATAAATGACCGAATTTTTACAAAAACATGACCTTTTTTCGTAAATAACATCTCAATATGGATGAAAAACAGATTGAATACAAAAAATTCATGCAACCGTTTGCATTATTTTGCACGGAATGGAAATTCCTGTCAAGAAATAAAGAGGCGGGACATTAGATGGGTACGCACATTGGTGCCACCCTCGAAGGGCATTTCGCTATCACCCGGTACCGGGTGTACAGACAACAGCTCATGCAGAGGTCATTGGGATGCCAGAAACCCGGCAGTTACCTGCTGCTCCGAAGATCTTTTGATCGGTCATGTTTGATGTCATAGGTTTTCAGTATCCTGCTCTTTGCTGTACGGGCCTTTCTCCTGTCCAGGATGATCCTGTCGCCCATGTTTGTTTCGATCACATGATAGGGCTCTCTGTTCTCCCTGACCGCTGCGACCACTTCTTCTATGCGCGTGATCTCTTTACCATTCACACTGGAAATGATCTCATAGTAGAGGTATTCGTAGCCCACATTCACCTCATCGGAGAGCACATCCATGATGATGACAATCTGCTCATCAGCCTCCCGTCGTTCACCGTAATAGTATGCATATGAGAGATTGAGCGGCGCATCGTACCATCCCCCTAGATTGTAGAGGAGGTTTTCCGTCAGAGGCATGAAGATAAACCCTGCAAAGATATAATATGTTGGCTCATGGTCGGGTCTCTCATCTCTTCCGCCGGCATGCCTGGTGAGTGATATACTCTTCTGATAGATTGCCTTTTCCCTGAGAACCTCAATTGTAATACGCTCTCCGATCTGCCGCTGCTGCACGATATAGTTGAACTGCGTTCTCTCCTCGTCCCGAAAGGGGATTGTCCCGTCACTTGCCACCTGTATGCCATCGATTGAGAGAATAATATCGCCCTCCTTCAACGGGCCCCGGGCGGGGGAGCCGGGATGGACCTTACGAACGAGAATACCGGTCTGCTCCTCATTCATTCCGTAGAAGCTGCGCATATCATGATTATCCATAGTCTGATAGGATATTCCCAGTTCGGGTATACCGTCGTAATTCCCGTCGGAGATGTCTTTCAGAAAATGGGAGAGAATGGGTACAGGAACAATATAACCCTCATTCTCACCCTGCCCCATCTGCATGGCAACACCGATCAGCTTGTTATCAGCGATGACCGGGCCACCGCTGTTTCCGGGATTGATTGCAGCGTCGATCTGACAGGTGAGCAGGCTCACGTTGGAGTGAACGTAGTGCTCGTGACTCACCCGTGATACAATCCCCTTGGTGACGGTAAGCTGCTCATTCCAGTTCGGATACCCGTACACCTCGATCTCGTCCCCAACACTTGCTAACTCGCCAATGTCGAAGGGCTTCGAGTCGGGATAGAAGTTACTGTTGCTTACCTTCAAAATAGCAAGATCGCTGTCATGGGCGATGAAGAGCACCTTGGCGATATACTTCTTTGTCTGCCCCGTGCGCTTCACCTGTATGAATGTGCTGTTACTCACCAGATGCGCATTCGTCAGTATATACTGGTCATTGATAATGGCACCTGACCCCTCAACATTGTACCTTCCCTGCACCTGCCATGGATTGAAATAGTCGTATTCCCTGGTGGCCACATAGATCTTTACCACATTTTCCCTGATGCTGTCCCCTGTAGAAAGCACTGCAGGAAATACAGTTATAAACAGGGCAAGTATAATCATGGTATACATCGATTTTTTCACCTGCATACTCCTTATGAAGGCTCCTTCAGCTCAATACACAGCCAGTAGTTTTTTCCCCACAGAAACGATATCGTCGCGTCGAGCGACGCGTTCGGTCCATTCCCCGGGAATTGCATCAAAACCGTAATAGAGGCCTGCGATACCTCCGGCAACTGCACCAGTAGTATCGGTATCTCCGCCCAGATTGACTGCATGAAGCACTGTCTCTGCAAAGGTCTTTTCCTTGAGAAAACACCAGAGCGATGCTTCGAGCGTATCCACTACATATCCGCTGGAACGGATTTCACTCTCCCTCAGACGGGATATATCCCCCCCAAAAACCCTTTCGAAGTGAGGAAGCTCGTCAAGGAACGGGCCTTCCCTGTAGCAGTCCGACACCGATTGTCTCATCCTCGCATAGCTTTCCTGGGGAGAATCTCCCCGGAGAAGGTTGAGCGCATACTGTACATGAATAAAGCAGGCAATACAGCTCCTGGTATGGGCATGGGTGATCGATGACACCTGATGGACAGCCTCCAAACAGCCCGGTTCCTCCCTGCCGAACAGGTAAAATGCCAGGGGGAGAATGCGCATGAGTGAACCGTTCCCGTTGCTGTACTCATCCCTTCCACCCGCAAGAGGGGGCGGGACTCCCTCCCCGATCCTCTCAATTGCCTGTGCAGTGGTAAATCCGATACCAAATGCCCTCCCACCCGGTGTCCAGTAGCCTTCGTAAAGCCATCTGCAGAATTTACTCCCGATATCCGAGGGGTCAAGGCTTCCCGAAGTGAGGCTCTCGGCAAGACAAAGGGTGAGCGAGCTATCATCAGACCACCACCCCGGCGGAACCGCTCGAAAAGCGTGCCCATACCCATAACCTTGCACCGGATTTTTCTTTAACTGTGATCGTGAGAGTCCTTCAACAGGTACACCAAGTGCATCGCCGATACAGACACCAAAGAGTCCTCCCAGGACCTGTCCCTCAGTAAGACTCATACCTATTACTATAGCTCATTTTCAGGTCGAATTTCATGGGATTTTCCCACTCCCTCTCTTTAAAGTTACTCTTTGCTTTGACATTTCTTATCATCGGATTTATGGTAGAGAAATAAAACACAACGATTGAGCGGAAGGAGGACATTCATGACCTTTAAAGAGAGAATGGACAAACTGATCGGCAAGGGCAAGGTTACCTCCAAGGAGGTGTTCGAGAAGGCCAAAGAAAAGACCAAGGAACTGAAGGAGAAGACCTCCCTGAAGATGGAGGTACGGCATCAGGAACGCCAGGCGGAAAAGAAACTTGCAAAACTCGGCTCCACTGTATATGACATTCTCGTCACCAAGGGTCAGGCAACGATCTCCAAGGGCACGGCTGATATCAAGTCACTGCTGCAGGAAATCGAGGAGATCGAGAAAAAGATTGATGCTGCGGAAGCAGAGTTGGAGAAATGGGGTTGACCGTCCCGATCAGCCCGACCTAGCGTAGCGCTCGCGAAGCGCTAACGAAGTGATATCCTCTATATCTTTTTTATCTTTTATTCAGAGGATTTTTTATCCCCCTTTATAGTGCAGTACCATATCCGGATCATATGCTGCCCTGCGTTTGACGCATGGATGACGTATGCAGAGTTTACAGCTCTTGAAATCAACCTCAGTGGGAAAGTGTATTCCTGAAACCGATTTTATCGGGTTCATGAGATTGCTCTCAGTCAGTTTCACACCGATTAGTCCCTCAACATCTCCAAACAGTGAGAAAAGTACAGGCTGCTGCGAGACGGGCCAGTCCTTCAGAGAACCGGGGTTCATGTGCGCCATGGTCCCCGGCTGGAACCGGGCCTGCAGGTGCGCTTCGAGATGCAGGAGCGCCTCCTCGAGGATGCACTCCTTGATCGCATCGAGGCAGTACTCCCGCATGACATCACCCTTTTCCACCGGTATAGTTTCGAGCTCACGACCTGCAGTTACGATATAGGGAAACACACGCTCCGCCTTTTCGAGGTTTTTTCGCAGTATCCTGCTGTGAAACTCTACACCCTCGATCGTCACATTGTCTTCGGTTCTCCCGTCAAGGTAGGAGACCTTGAAAAGCACCTTCGGCTTCGCGACCGGAAGCACTTCCACAATGAGCTCATCAAAAAGTGCTTTAAATGAGGGACTCTTTCCGCCCATGTGGAGGCGTTCCATCATAGCTTCCGCATCGAGGGTGACAGCTATGTCATCAAGTATATCCATGAAATTACACGCTCCACATCGATTATTATTACATGATTCACCCGTGGGTTACGCCGCACCCGGGGACTTCACCTTCATCTGAGTGACAACGAATGCACCGAGACCGAATAAAACCACAACGGCCCACACAAATATGCCGACACCCGGGATAAATCGCACGAGCCTGATCAGGAAGAGTCCCAGCACGAAGGAACCATACAGGCAACCTGGTTTATCTGTCTCCTCCTTCATACCGAGCACAAGCCTCCCGATGAGAAGGGCTGTAATGATCTGGCTGAGGTAGAGGGCTGCAATATAGGCCATGGAAGCAATGACGGCAAGGGTTATGCCGACAAGGGTCATGAACGCCGTACCGATTCCCAACGGTGCTACGAAGAGGATGAGGGCTCCCCAGCCTGCACAGGGGCCGGGATGTCGCTTGATCGACTCACTTAATCTGAAAAGCCACTTCGGTGTGATGAGCACAAATGCCAGGCCGGCCACAGCCATCATGACAAAGGATAAGATCTTGCCCAGCACGCCTGCAATGAGAACAAAGGGAAGGATTCCCCTCAGTTTTTCCCGCAGCTCCGGTATGTGGTGCGTGACCTTCCCGGAGACCTTCGCCCCGGGAAAGATAACGGCCTCCCTTTCACTGATATATATCAGATTCCCGCCCAGCCGGGCATTTTCCTGCAGCGTCAAGGTATGTACCGCAAAGGTCGCGTCGTCCCGCACCCTATCGTTGATACTTATGGTTTTTCCTGCACCGAGTATGTAGCCCTCTATAGGTGAGGAAACAATGATTTTCTGCCCTACAGCGATCACATCGCCCCGGATTGCTGTATCCCCGCCCAATGATACCGTCCTGCCTGCAACGACCACGTCGCCATGCACCATGCCATCGATAGTCAGTTCCTCGGCTGCGGCATGTATCCCGTGACCGATCGAGCCTGTAACGGTGATGGTGGACGCACATATCGTTGCGCTGTCACGAACCGAACCCCTGATAATCACCGTACGGGCCGCTGCATACAGGTCGCCCTCAACACTGCCGTCAATGGTGACTGTGTCTCCAGCGATAAACAGGTCTTCATACACAACATCACCGCTTGAAACGACCAGGTTATCTCCCGTGCGTGCATCGAAGGCTGAAGCAGTCGAAAAGGAGATTAAAAGCGATACGCCCAGGGTTATAAAAATGAGTCCTCGTCTCATGGTTCTTCCTCCTTGTTCCTCTGTATCCTATACCCGTCATTCGCGCCGCGTCAAGTAAATCAGCTTACCCAATTAATATACAGGAATATTTCATTCAGCCTGTATTCTGGAGGAATTTTACTGCTTCCCATTGCTGCTATCACAATATCAGGATTTATACTCATAGCTGGATTGGAGAGACTGTTAAATAACCGATATGCAATACCAGCTACTGCATATCGAGAGACGAGATTTCGTCCTCTAATTTTTCAATGAATCTATCCGTTGCCTCGATAATTGCTTTCATGCCTGCTTTCTCTTCCGTATTTCCTGCTCCCTTGACATCCTCGATTACGAAATTAAAGACCACTTCATCCGTTAAGATATCGACGACAGTCAATGTGATGCTTGATTTCGCAAAGAAGAACCCCTCCGACATTTTACTTGAGGGAGCGGACTCTATATGGGTGAATGCAATGAGTTGCGAATCCAATCTGTCCTTGTATATGTGCAGGGATGATGCATCACCGCCTGTTGCACCCATGAATAACTCTTCATTGGTTTCATTTATTCCACGCAGCACTGAAAACCCTTTCTGGATGAAAAATTGTTCTATATGCGTTCCCGAAGCTGAGTTCAACGCAATCCGATCAATGTTACACTCAAAAAACACAAATGAAATGGTCTGCTCTTTTATGCTTTGATGGTACAGAATGAAATCCCTCTGTAGTTTTGTAATATTGAAGGTCTCTCCCTCTATGTCAAGGTATACACTCGCAGTTATGACAACCTCACCCCCATCCAACCTGTCAACCTTGATAACCTCACACTCAGCAATACCATTGGTGTTGGTGAAACTCGTACCGGTTATCTGCGCTGTACCTTTGCGTACCTCGAAGGTAACTGGAATATTGAAGGCAGGATAGATAAGCTCTCCGTCCGTATAGAAAACCATATATTTCAGGGGAATATCCAGACCCTTACCGACCTCAACAGCCGCTGTTTCATCAAGTGCTCTCGAGTTCAAATTTTCGATGAGATTATTCTTGAACTGACTGATTTCGCCGTCAAGCGCTTCATCCCCTTCAGCTCGCTCCGCACGTACGATATTGACCAGCGCATTGGCATAATCCCTGTTGTTCTGATAGTGCTGTGCTTTGGTGAGCAGCACCTCTCTGTCGGATTGAGCAAGTTCCAATGTCTTCACCTCTTCAAGAGGCGGTTCGTCTTTCTGTCTCCGGACAGTAGTATCCATTGTTGTACACCCTGTAATGAAGGCAAAGGCTGCCACCATGAACAGAATCCTATCAGAGCAGTGCTTCCACTTCCCTGTTCTTGGGAACAATGACCTGGGCTGCCGATTCAATCTCAGATGTCTCAACATTGATGATTCTCCCGAATATTACCACGGAATTGGGCATTTCGATCACAGTGCCCGTTAACATATGATCTGCGGTGAGCAACCTCCCCACATCAATAGCCTTGCTGGTATCCATCAGGTCAGACAGGGATAGCGCCTGTTCCTCCAGAATCATATCCATCTTGTCCCGCTCTATCACGGTGAGTGTTGGGATCTTCGTGATCTCAACCATTGCCATCTCATCGAGAAGGGCTGTTAATTCCGACGATTTACCTTCTTTCATGGTAAAACCTGAAACAGCTATCGTACCTTCTCCCCTGGCTGTAAGGTCGAGTGTCATTTCACGATAGAGGTTTTCCATATGCTCATGCAATGAGCGCTCCCGAACAGGCGGTATTATCTCTACATCCTCAACAATCCTCGTTGTCTCCCTTTCTGTCTTTGCCAATTCCCCGCTGAATACTCTCAGATAATTATCAAGCATCATTATCTCGTCATCAAACCCAATATAATCAAGCCTCTCTTTTGCATTCAAGAGTTCCTTACGGGTTTCAACCGTGAGATTCAGGGCGTACTGAACCTCCCCCCCATAACTCCTGTAGGAGTTTTCCCCTATCTTTTGCAAGGCTTGTGCAAAATGCAGCATTGTTCCTGAACGAAGTACCATGGCATCTGAGAAACCTGTTACCGGATAATCGATGTTGACAAAGGTAACTCCCAGATAGAAAGGGCCTTTATAACGAAGGTTTCCTCTCAGGTCCCTGTATTTCAATGAGAAGCGTGCAAGATCAACTTTTCCATCCAAATCCAGTGGAGGTATGCGGAGTTGCACCAGTATGGTTTCATAATCCCGGTGATGGAGAGTGGGAAGGTAATAGTTGACTCTGGTACCAACAATTTGGTTATCATATCCCCAGGTATCGAGTATTTCCACATCCTGTAAAAACTCCAGCTTCATCTGCAGGTCATAGGCAATCGGAACGACCATTCGATCGAGTTCACTTCCAAAGGTTTTTTCCATCTCCTCCCTGCCGGAGATAAAGCGGGAACTTCCTCCTCCAGCATGAGCTAAATTGCGCATCAATGCCAAATCAAAATCTTCACCAAGACCTATGGTTGAAATAGTGATGCCCATGTCCCTGTAAGTCTCAGCCATTTCCATGAGCCCGTGCGTCGAGGTGGTGGCCTGTCCGTCGGATAACACAAGAACTCTATTGATATACTCGGACCTGTAATTCTTCAGCACTTCCTTGTATCCAAGCTTCACGCCGTCGAGGAGATTCGTACCTCCTCCTGGCCTCACCCGATACACCTTATCCCTGAATCGTTGTCGATTAACTGACGAATCCATCCTCGTGGAGGGAAATACGGTCTGTGCACTATTATCAAAATAGACGAGAGCGACAAAATCCTTATCCCGGACCTTGTCAATAAAGATATAAAATGACTCTTTCACCCAATCCATCTTGTCACGATCGGCCATGGAACCACTCTTATCAATAACAAAGGCCAGGTTCATCGGTGGAAGTTCCTCAAAGCTGAGTTCTTTCCCCTGAATCCCTATCTGTATGATCTCCTCCTGCCCTCTCGACGAAACCTGATGGTGTCCCGAGTAGAGGGTAACTCCAAGGTCGGTTTCAGGTTTCGGGTACTGATAATTTATATATCCGACATAGGAATCGATGTAGACCTCTTCAGGAGGCACTATCGTGCCCCGTTCAGCAAGGTACTTCCCCCTTTCCGGTGCTGCAGCCTCCTCTTGGGCCTTCGCAGCCCACAGTATTGATGGGAACATGAAAATAAGAATTGTGAGTAACCCTAGCACTCGTTTCATAGCAGTCCTCCTTTTGAACCTATGATATCTAACCATGATAATCTATGTAGCGCACGATCTCGGCTGGATAGCCTTCCGCCCCTGCCTCAATTAATCTCTCTACCTCAGCAACCTCCCAGCTCATCACTGATTGAAAAAATATTTCCTACTGAAGTCTACGCTCACTATTGCTTCCTGCTCTTATTAGAGCAATAACTGTGCCATGTTACTCGATACTGTAATTCATTCCCATATAATGAAATAACTAAACACTCCGCCAGTCATTTAATTGTAAAGGGCATCAACCTATGCTTATGTGTAATGAATTGAAAACCAGCTTTTTCTTTGTATTAGGAGATTTATATCATTTGTGATGATTTGAAAATTGGACAAAAGTTTCAAACCATTACATAGGGAGGCAGTTGTTAGAAGCTTAGTGTTCCGGTTCCTGGGTACACACAACCGGCCAGCAGAAACAGCAGAGGCACGGCAACCAACACACAGGGCAAAATCCACTTTTTCATACATCTTCTCCTAAATTGATAGGAGTGTTTTCAATTTGAGATTCGCCAAAATACATAATAATAGCTTCGAAAGGCCCCCCATTAACCTATGAAGTACTTTGTCTTTTTCTTGTTTCCAACTGTGGAGCAATTTTTATACCAGTTTAAATCTATTTTTATAAGGCAACTCTCGATATTTTAATATTTATGTAAGCAATGAGTGAAGATATGTGCTGCAGTGAAAACAGCCGAGAACATGGAATATTCATGCCCATAAGCCTTTTCTCCGTCAGACATAACTTATCTTTCAACAGAGAATAACGATAATATTAATACGAAACAGCCGTTCCATATAACATTACACAGAGGACAGGTAGGCAGCATGGATCTTCTCACACGGCCGGCAGTAAAGGGCACATCGGCAGCGGAAACGAAACCGATCAGAATTCTGCTCGTGGAAAACAACCATGAAGAGGCACTCATGCTCAGGGCATTTGCTGTTGATGTGGGAGAGGACCTGATCGATGTTGAGTGGACGGATTATCTCACCGAAGGGCTCGAACTGCTCGACGCTGACGAATTCGATGTCTTGCTGTTGAGCCTCTCACTCTACGAGGGGCCTGAAACACTGAGCAAAATTCGGAAACAGGCCGATGGGATTCCCCTCATCCTGCTCGGCCGTCAGAAGGATGAATCCAAAACCCTGCAGGCCATACAGGGCGGTGCACAGGACTTTCTCCCACTCGATCATCTCGACGGGTTCAACTTCATACGGTCCCTGCGGTACGCCATGGAACGGCAGCAGATCATGCATACCATGGAGCGGTCCCGCACCATCGAACGTTACCTTGCCTATCATGACACGCTGACTAAGTTGCCGAACAGACACCTGTTCCATGACCGTCTCGTACAGTCGATAGCCTATGCGCGCAGAAACGATACCTGTGTGGCTATTCTCTTCATCGATCTCGACGGCTTCAAGCAGGTCAATGACAGCATGGGCCACAGTGGCGGCGATCTGCTGCTCATGTCATTTGCCGATCGGCTCAAGGGGTGCATACGTGAGAGCGAAACGGCATCACGGTTCGGCGGGGATGAATTTTCGGTAATTCTGAGCGATATCGAGGGAGAGCACGATGCAGCTCTGGTTGCGCAGCGAATACTGGAGTCATGCAAGTATCCGCACATGATTGCCGATCAGGAGTATCTTATAGACACGAGCATCGGTATCAGTGTGTATCCGTCCGACGGCACAAACGCTGAAATACTCATAAGAAACGCAGATACGGCCATGTATCTGGCCAAGCAGGACGGTGGGCATCAGTATCTGTTCTACACCCCTTCCATAATAAAGGGGGTGCCCGAGGAACCGGCCCATGAGAAGAACATACGAAAAGCTCTGGAAAATGAAGAGCTGCTCCTCTACTTTCAGCCACAGCTCGATCTTCGCACGGGGAAGATCATATCCCTCGAGGCTCTCGTTCGCTGGAGACACCCCAACTATGGGATCATTCCGCCGGAACAGTTCATACCGGCAGCGGAAAAAAGTGGCCTTATCGTACCGATAGGTGAGTATGTGCTGCGGAGAGCCTGCGAACAAAACAGGAAGTGGCAGGAACGAGGCTTCCCTGCCATTCGCATAGCGGTGAACCTCTCCATGCGGCAGTTGAAACACCGAAACCTGCTCATGCAGGTGAATGAAGTTCTCGCCCAGACGGAGATGGACCCTCACTTCCTGGGACTGGAGATCACGGAAAACAGTGCAATCCATCGATGTGACGAGACTGTGCATCTTCTCGAATCACTGAAGAACAGGGGAATACAGATCTCCATAGATGATTTCGGTATAGGTTACTCATCTCTGGGTTATCTGAAACGATTGCCCGTGCAGATACTCAAGATCGACCGCTCCTTCGTTGTCAATATGACACGGGATTCGGATGATGTGGCAATTATCAGGGCAATCATCGCAATGGCGCACAGTCTCGGCATCCGGGTAACCGCAGAGGGCGTCGAGTCCGGTGAGCAGCTTACCATACTACGCTCTCTCGGCTGCGACGCCATACAGGGATATCATTTCTCAAGACCTGTCTCGGCCGACATAATCGAAGAGCTCCTGCATCGGTTCTGTTGAGTTCACATTTCCACTGTACACCAAAGGCGAGGACTTTTAGTCAATCTGACTTCTCTCTACCAAGAACCGTTGACAACCAGGACCGGCTTACATATCGTAATAGTAGGGCAAATGTCGAGTTTCCAACCCGTCAACAAAAAGAATCATTCATTTGGTTTAAATGAGCATAGTGCTGGCGAACTTCGAGTATTTCATGGCAAAAATGCTTTTTAAACGTATATATTTCTATTCCATATAGTATGTTTGAAAAACTCGAAGTTCGCCCTTAGTAAATATATCCTCTATAGGCTATGCGTTTCTCCATGAAAATCAGGACCGGTTTGATTATTATCTCCATCTGGTTTCTCCTCACGCCATCCTTCGGTTCGGGCGTCACCGGGGAGAATAAGGACCCTGGAAGTCCAGCAGGGCCCGCCATGGAGGAACCGCCAATGGTTGTTGAGACCGCCCGTGGGATTATGATCCTCGATGAGCTCCCCAATGGCACTCGGATTCTTGTCATAGAAATCCCCTCATCCCCCGTTGTCTACGGAATGATTTCAGTGGAGGTCGGTGGGCGGTATGAATCGGAGCAGAATGCCGGCATCTCACATCTGCTCGAGCATCTTCTCCTCAGGGAGGTCGACGGATCGAGTCCTCTTACCACCATTCGAGAGACGGGCGGAAGTGTAAACGCTGTCACCGATATGGAGCTTACCTCTTACTACTTCACCGTGCTTCCCGAGCATTTTAGTAAATCCATGGATGCACTGACAACAATCGTACACAATCCTCAGTTTACTGAAGAGGACCTGGAAGGGGAACGGGAAATCGTGCTTGAGGAACTCGCCCTGGGCAGGAATGATCCGCGGGCCATGGTCCTGACTCAGCTTGTAAAACAGATCTTCCCGGGTTCACCCCTGACCAGTTTTGTTATCGGAACGAAACAATCCATAAGCTCCATTACCTTCGCGGATGTTCGTGATTTCTACCACACATACTATTCGCCTGCGAACATGACCGTCATTGCTGCAGGCAGGTGCAATGCCTTCGAAACACTGAGGGAGCTCCGGGCTCTCTACAGCACCGGAGAAGTACGGCCGGTACCATCTGTGCAGTTCGAGGTCCCGGAGCCGGCACTGAACACTCTGATGAAGAAAATTCCTATCAAGCAGTCATTTTTCATCTACGGGTTCCTTACACCGGGGAAAAATGACGACGATTTCTTCGCCATGGAGGTATTTGATATTCTGTTTGCGTCAGGTGTACATTCCAGGCTCCACCGCCGTATCGTAACGGAGTCCGGGTACACGGAACAGCTTTACCCTAATTGGTATGCCTACTCGAATACAGGTATATGGGCAGTGTTTCTCAGCGTCGATCCAGACGACATGGATGCCGCCCGTTCCCTTATTCAGGATGAGATGGATGCATTGAAGAGAGGCATGTTCAGTCTGACAGAGTTCGAGGCAGCAAAGAGGGCCCTCATTGCACGGGTGAAACTCAATCTCGACCGACCGGAAGATCTCGCGTGGTTCCAGCTCGAAAACCTGACATACAGAAACAGGATCATGACTGTTTCTGAGTACGTGCAGGCTCTCGAGAATGTGCAGAAGGAGGATGTCATGCGCATCGGGCGCGTCTACTTCTCCGATGAAAAGACGGTCACCATTGAAATGCGGCCTGCAAGAGGTCCTGAGCGGCTGTTTCTCATCCTCAAATACCTCACCACAAAATCACTATGAAGAGAACGTTGTATATTCTTGCCCTGTTCCTGCTGCTCACCTACGGGGCGGCACATCCACAGACTTCCCCATACCGTTTCGATAACGGCTTCACGTTTTCGATTTCTGAATCTGCTGAAAGCAGTCTTGCAGGCATGAGCCTCCTCATCTATGGCGGAACGCAGTTTGAGACCGCTCAGGAACGTGGAACGTATCGACTTATCCTCGATACACTTATGCGGGGGACACAGTACAGAACGGCAGACGATATCAGCCTCCATATCTCGCAGCTCGGAGATTCTGTTGACACCTATATCACTGGAGATTACTGGGCCATCGAGGCTACGGTCGCTTCTGAGGATATGCGCCAGCTTCTCGAACTGATGTACGACCTGACTCGATATCCCCTTTTCCTGGATGAGGAACTCGTCAAGGCCAAAAACATTGCCGTACAGACCATACGCACGCAGGAGGATTCTCCACTCCATGTGGGATTCGACTTTTACCGAGCAGTTTTTTATCCTGACTTCTATGCGTCTCCTGAAGAGAGGATCAGGAACATTGAGAAAATGGAGAGGAATGAGCTTCTGACATTATACAGAACATTCTTTACCCCTGGGAACATGGTGCTGGCATTGTCGGGAAACCTGGATGGAGAGAAAATGGCTCGACTTGTCGCAAGCACATTTGGTTCTGATCCTCGGTTACAGACAGCTCCTAAAAGAGAGAGCAGGAAACAGCAACCTGATAGGCTTCCCGGTTTCAAGGAAAAGCGGGGCGGTATAACACAGGCGGGGATTATCATAGGAACGAGACTGGAGGATTTTGACCGCAGGGATACCGTGCTCATCGAGGTCGTGAACGCAGTGCTCGACAATTCGCTTGGCGGCAGGCTCTACGAAGAGGTTCGGGAAAAGAGCGGACTCGTCTACAGTATCTCGCCCTACTTCTCCATACGGATACAACCCTACACCTGGTTTATCCTTGCAACCACGAGAAAGAGGAACTACCACCGGGTGATCAGAGAAACTGAAAGGGTGCTCCAGAACCTGACAGAGGAGCCTCCCTCCGATGAGGAACTGTACCTGGCAAAGAGCTATGTGATTACACGCCTTGCCATTTCATATCAATCACCCATTAAAAGGGCCCATTACGAGGCTGAACGTCTCATGCGGGGTGAGCAGGTCCTGAGCCTCGAGGAGAGATTCGAGGCAATTGACGGAGTAGAACGCGAGGAGGTCCTGCATTTTATAAACCGTTACATACCTGGTGCATGGACCACACTCGTCGTCAGATAGGCATCCCTAATCTATGCATGGATACTGAGTACCGCAGCGCCCTGCACCCTCCCCTCCTTCAGGTCAGCGAGCGCTTCATTTGCCTGTTCGAGCGAATATCTCTGCACCTGGTTGTGAACGGGCACCTTCGGGGCAATCGCCAGAAACTCCTCTCCATCCCGTCTTGTCAGATTTGCAACTGAGCGTATCGATCGCTCTCCCCAGAGCAGGCGATAGGGAAAGGAGGGAATGTCGCTCATGTGTATTCCGGCACAGACCACAACCCCCCCCTTTCGGACTGCACGAAGGGCTTCGGGCACGAGGCTGCCGACCGGCGCGAAAATGATGGCGGCGTCAAGTTCAGCGGGAGGTGTCACTGTCGAATCACCCGCCCAGGATGCGCCAAGACTTCGGGCAAACTCCTGCCCACTCACGTCACCCGGCCTTGTAAAGGCATAGACAGAACGGCCCTGATGAATGGCAATCTGAATCAGAATATGTGCCGCGGCACCAAATCCGTACATGCCAAGGGCCTGCGCATCACCAGCCATGACGAGTGAGCGGTATCCAATGAGACCGGCACAGAGCAGGGGAGCCGCTTCGATATCACTGTATCCAGGGGGAAGGAAGAAGCTGTATCGTGCATCGGAGGTGGTATACTCTGCGTACCCGCCGTTCATGGTGTAGCCCGTGAATAGGGCATTGTCACAGAGATTCTCCATCCCTGCTCTGCAGTAGGTACAGACACCGCAGGTGGAGCCGAGCCATGGTACGCCCACACGGTCTCCCTCCTGAATGTTCGTCACCTCATCTCCTGTTCTTATTACCCTGCCGACAATCTCATGACCGGGTATGAGCGGCAGAGCAGGTCGGGCGAGCTCACCATCAACTACATGAAGGTCGGTGCGGCACACACCGCATGCATGTATCCTGATCAGAACCTGTCCGGGCCCGGGAACGGGATCAGGGGCCTCCATAAGTTCGAGTGGACTACCCGGGCTGCTCAGTACCATTGCCTTCATGGTTCCTCCCGATTCCCCGTACCATCGGACGCAGCATGATCTTCGGCCCCTCTTCTCCTGATATACTTCTCGAATACGTCTCTGCCCTCGTCTTTCCAAAAGTCACGCCAGTACTGCCAGTGCTGATTCTCACCGGCCTGCATCCAGTCATGGGCCTTTGGCTCCCCATTTTTCCACCTGTCTCGAGGTCGACGCCAGTCACTGTGGTCGTGCCGCTGTCCTATGGTTCCGAAAACCAGCTTCACCAGGATCACGATGCCGAATGCCTGCCAGTAGGTGATTTCCGGGAGACCGAATATGAGTGGCATAAGCCAGTTCCACAGCAACATTACCAGGATCCCGAACACCAGTGCAAATACTGCCGCAGCTGCGATACCGAAAACCACCTTGCCGGCAATACGTACACCCTTGAAGAATGGAGCCCTGTCCCTGAACATCCAGTGTTTGTGATTTGATTCTGTCATGATCTTACTCCTTCATTTCGGTGAGATAGGGTGCGAGTACGATTCGTATCTTTTGAACTGCCCTGTGCTTCTGCGAGAGCAGGGTGCTGACCGGTATACCCCACAGATCGGATAACTCCCGATATGACCTGCCCTCGATTTCAGTTGCGATGAACACCCGTCTCTGCTCAAAGCTCAGTTCATCAAGCGCATCGCGTATCTGTGCACGAATCTCCTTGCGCTCCAGTTCGCTCTGCGCATCATACCGTATGTCTGAAAGGGTATCTTTCAGTGCCAATGTACCACGCTCATCAATGGTGTCTTCGAGAGAGAGATACCAGCGTCTGCGGCGAAACCCGTCCACGATACGGTTGTACAGTGACCGGTATATGTACGCTGACAGGTTGTCAATAGGTGCTGTGATATCTGCAACATTAAAAACATTGACCATGACATCCTGTACAATGTCCTCACTGTCCCGGACGGCCGTATCCTGCACCCAGCGCCGCACATAGTTCACCAGCCGGTTCTTTTCTGCTCTGAAAAACTCGGCAATTCTTCTCTTTTCAGATTCCGCACTCACAATATCTATGACGACTTTCAGGCTAAAATATTGCAGGTACTATGCTACACACTGATGCAGTCTTCGGATCAGCCCATCCCCTTAAGCTTTTCCGGTGTGGCCTCTCCAATCATCATCTTGATGATGTTCTTATACCCTATTTTGCGGTTGTCCCTGAAGAACCTGGAAAAGTTGTCATAGGCTTCGGGGTGCTCCTCCTTCAGCTTACGCAGGGCTTCATCGACAGCCTTCAGCTCCTCCAGTGTTGCTATAGCCGGCATGTGCTCCCCTCCTTATATCCCTTTTTCTGGTCTCTCCTGATACCAACACAAGGTGCGGTAACTCTGTTTCGCATCTGCAGGCAGTTCCCTGAATTTCTTTTCGCAGAGATATTTGTATCCTATATCTCAATAGGCGAGAACGCAATAAGGATCATCCCGGTTTTCATTGACTTGCTGCGGTATAGATCGTATCCTGTGTTCATCCTATCGAGGGGGAGGTGAAAGATGGGGAAGCACTGTCTCCGCCCAGCCGTGCTGTTTTTTCTCCTGTTCCTGATTATATCTGTTATCGTATCATCTGCATATGCCGCAGATTCTGAAAATCGCACACTGAAGGCATTCGACGGTGTCAAGGTTTCAGGACCGATCAAACTCTATTTGAGCGAGGGAAGCAGTGAAGCGGCAAAGGTCACTGTGGAGGGAATCGAACTTGAAAAGATTGCCACCGAGGTAACGGGCAACACTCTCGAGGTAAAATCAAAACCACCTGTACTCGCGGGCAGCGACGTGAATATTCGGGTATATGTGACCTACACAAAACTTCGAGAATTGCGCTGCACCTCAGGGGCCGAGCTTCACAGCGAAACAGTGATCAGAGGCGACAAGTTCGAAGTGGAAGTGGCAAGTAGCGGCAGTGTCTATATACAGGTCGATGTTACCGTACTCTCCAGCAGCGTGACAAGTGCTGGAGAACTCACTGTCTCGGGCAAAGCCCGGGATCAGGAGAGTGGGATCAATACGGGTGGCACTATGCATGCCTTTGAGCTTATCTGCGATAATGCGTATATCAAGATAGGATCGGGAGGGTCCGCCGAAATATACGCCACAGAGCTCATCGAAGGATCGGTCAAATCGGCAGGGAGCCTTGAGTTCAAGGGAGACCCCAGGAAGCAGAGGGTTGAAAAATCAAGTGGTGGAAAAATAAAAGAGATCCTGTAAAGCCCTGATGATATACCTCCTCGCCTGCATACTCTGCTCACTCGGATGGACAGTTTCATACAGACTATCGCTTCGGAGCGGATGCGAACCAGTCGGTACAATGACGGGAATCGGCACCGCCTCCTTTCTCGTTGCACTCATCATCTCCTTCACTGAAAGAAGTGTACATTTCAATTCGACAGCTGCCCTTCTCGGTACATGCGGGGGTTTCTCCTTGTACTTCGCTGTATTCTCCTACTTCCATCTCCTGAAGGGTGGAGTTCGTCTCGGTATTTCCTGGACCATCATCACCCTATCCATGACGATTCCCACCGCAGGTTCCATACTCCTGTGGCATGAGCTTCCAGGCCCCCTGCAGTGGCTCAGCCTTCTGCTCGCGGTTATAAGCATTGTCTTTCTGGGGAAATTCAAGGAGAAGGGCTCGAGCATGGGGAAGAGGGATATCCTCTATCTGTCTGCTGCCTTTATCCTCAGCGGAGCCGGTGCACTGATTGTAAAAACACTCGTTTCGCTGAACCTGGAACAGCATCGGAACACCTATTTCATCTTCCTCTTTGCTACGATGCTCCTGATTGCAGTATGCGTGGACATTATAAGCCACCACCTTCCATCCAAACGGGAACTTCTCACTGGCGGTGCCATGGGTCTTGCGGGAATAGGAAATTACTGGTTTATCATACGAGCTCTCAGAGATGTGCCTGGCATTGTGGCCTTTCCCTTCAGAACCTGCGGAAGCATACTTCTCACCCTCATCGTATCGAGAATTGCGTGGCGTGAACGGCTGGGATCCCTGGAGATAGCGGGTGTTGTACTTGCCATGGTGGCCATTGTGCTCATGAGCCTCTGAAACAAACCTCTAGGAATCTATCATACATAAGATCTGGGGGTGTATTTTTTCCCCGCCCATACCGAAAATATAGGTGCGTGGAGAATATATACAAACGGGTGCCCTATGATAGAACAGCTCTACCGTCCCCTCGTCACAAAAGAACAGCTGCGTACCATCATGAAACGTATCCATGATGGCCAAACAGAGCTCTGCAAAGAAATCACTAAAACGGTCCTTCCTGACACTGCTGAACCGAATAATGGATACCGCATCGAGGGGTTGAATGAGCAGAGGAGGCTCACCTCCCAGTTCAAGCAGGCGCTGAAACTCGAAGCGCTTGGCAACCTTGCAGGCGGTATTGTGCACGATTTCAACAACCTGCTCCAGGTAATAAACGGGTTTACAGAGCTGGAACTGCTGTCTCTCTCACCCGACAGTGAGCTGTACAATAGCCTGATGCAGATAAAGATAGCCTGCGACAGGGGAAAAGACTTCACCAATCAGCTGCGCCTCTTTACACGCCAGGCATCCAGTAAGTCAATGCCGCTTAACCTGAATACGCTCATCGAGGAAACAAACAATCTCCTGAAAGGAACGCTTCCCCCGGATATAGAATTGAGGACGAAGCTGTACCCGGGCCTGAGCATCATCGAGGCTGATAATTCCCAGTTAAGCCGTATGATCATGAACCTCTGTGTGAATGCCCGGGATGCCATTGAGGATACACTGAACAGCGAAACATCAGACGAATTTCAGGAAGACGGTGTCATCCTCCTCGAGACTGACAACGTGCTTCTTGACAAAACAGGAGCACTGCATCACTTCAACGCACAGCCGGGAAAGTATGTTCGACTCAGCATAACGGACAACGGTACAGGCATGACCCCCGAGGTTCTGGAGCGGCTCTTCGAACCCTTCTTCACCACCAAGGGCGATCGGTCAGGAACGGGCCTCGGTCTCTCGGTTGTCTACGGCATTGTTCAGAAGCACGGCGGGTTTATCGATATCAGAAGCACGGTGGGAGGAGGAAGCACCTTTGAGGTATATCTTCCCGCCATTGATGGCACAGCGCAGCATGAGGAAGAGGAGACAGTCATACCGGCCCTTGTGAGGGGTAGTGGGACCATTCTTCTGGTCGAGGACGAAAAACAGGTCAGGGAGCTTGCCGTGAGCATTTTGAAGAACTGTGGGTACAACCCCCTTGTCTCCGAAGACGGCCGGAAGGCACTCCGCATATATGAGAAGTACGCAGATGACATCGACCTCGTGATACTCGATGTGGTCATGCCCTGCATGGGCGGTCTGGAATGTTACCGTCAATTACAAAATATAAACCCGCAGGTCAAGGTCCTTATTATTACGGGATTCCCCAATGATCGATCGACCCGGAAGCTGCTCAAAGAGGGAGCTGCCGGGGTTATTGAAAAGCCCTTTGCTCTCAACCATTTTACCAGGCAGGTGCATCTGCTGATACAATCCTTAAGGGACTCTCTGTTGCACTAATCCCTGACAGGCGTACCGTACGTGGCAAACTCCACCAAACCTGTGTTGCCACCTGTTGACCTATGTACATCGAGACGAAGGGAGGTTGTCACCACATCGACACCCTTTATGGCAAGTAAAGCATTGACAATAACCTGTATCATGATAAAAATGAGGTGAGGTTTTGCCAGGAGGGTGTCTATGAAGAGGAGAATCGTCATTCTCGGCTGTATGGACACGAAAGGTGAGGAATACACCTTTATCAGGAGGCATATCGAGAAGGCGGGCTGTAGCACACTCACCGTGGATGTGGGCGTGATCAATCCGCCGCTCTTCGACCCCGATATAACGAGGCGTGAGGTTGCAAAAGCAGCAGGCGAGGACTTTAACGCGCTTTTTGCCGAAGGCCCCACACGGGAGAGGATATCTCCGGTTATGGCACGGGGGGCTGCAGTAGTCGTAAATGAACTGCTCGCATCAGGAAAGGTACACGGAATCATATCATGCGGTGGCACGCAGGGAAGTACACTTGCAGCGCTCGTCATGCAGGAGCTTCCCGTGGGATTCCCCAAGCTCCTCGTCTCCACCATGGCTTCGGGCAATACCTCGAATCTCGTGGGAATCAAGGACATCACCATGATGTTTTCGGTCGCAGATATCATGGGACTGAACAGGGTGAGCCGTAAAATACTCGGGCGTGCCGCAGGCGCTATCGCGGGAATGGCCCGGACGGAAATCGAAGCTGCGGAACGGGAACAGTCCCTCATTGCGATTACCACTGTCGGCATAACCACGCCCGGTGCGATGAAGGCAAAGGAAGTACTGGGTGAGGCCGGATTCGACACCATCGTCTTCCATGCAGTGGGGACCGGCGGCAGGGCAATGGAATCACTCATGAAAGAGGGACAGATCAACGGGGTGCTCGATCTAGCCACCATCGAGGTGATTCAGGAGATGCTCGGCGGCTACCTCGCGGCAACCTCCGAGCGCATGACCGTGGCGACAAGCTTGGGCATACCGCAGGTTATCTGCCCCGGCGCTGTGACCTGTAATACCTATGGCCCCCCTGAAACAATTCCCGAAAAGTTCAGGGGGCGGCAGCTCGTTCGTCACAGCGCACTGTACACCAACGTACGTACCAACGCGGACGAGCTGCGGGCCCTTGCCAGGGTACAGGCCGAACGGGTAAATCCTGGGAAGGGCCCCATTGAGTGGTTCATACCCATGAAGGGTTTCTGCTCCTACTCCACCCCGGGCGGACCGTTGTACAATCCTGAGGCCGACCGTATCTATGTGGAAACTTTGAAAGAGGTGCTCAGGCGGGACATCCCCCTTCACATTCGGGAGCTCGACATAAACGATCCCGCCTTTGCTACCGAGGCCGCAGAACATCTCATCACAATGGTGAAACAATAGCACAGAGGAGAAGACTGACATGCCACTGATTCCCTTCAACGATATGATGGACCAGGCGAAAGCAGGGTCCTACGCTGTCGGCTATTTCGAAACCTGGGACCTGCACTCGCTCATCGCAGTCCTGCGAGCAGCCGAGGCTGCCCGTTCACCTGTTATCGTGGGATTCAGCGGTATATATCTCCCCCGATTTCTCGGTGAGGAGCTTCGCTGGTTCGCATCCTATGCACAGGCCGGCAGAGCTGCCGCAGAAGCTGCCCAGGTGCCTGTTTCATACATCTTCAACGAATCCTATTTTCTCGACTGGGTCTACGATTCAATGGAGCATGGCTTCAACCTGGTCATGTACAGCGATGAAGGGTTGCCCTATGAGAAGCGGGTCGCAAAGATAGGGGCACTTGCAAAGAAGGCCCACGGGCGTGGTATTGCCGTGGAGGCGGAGATGGGAGAACCGCCTGACGCTCCTCACGCCCGCGGCAGTGATTTTTCGATGACCGATCCCGATGAAGCGGAGGAGTTCGTTCAAAAGACGGATATCGATGCGCTCGGTGTGGTTGTCGGGAACCGCCACTCAGACCTTGAGGGGGGGGTCGAGCTCGACATCGGGCTCATTGAGAGGTTAGGGGTAAAACTCAACATTCCCCTTGTGCTGCACGCCGGCTCGAGCGTGGACGAGCAGTCCATGAGAGAGGCGATCCGGGCCGGTATACGAAAGGTGAACATCGGCAGGGCCGTGAAGAAGGCCGCATTCCATTCGATACAGGAACGAGCTTCGAATACCGGTTCCCGGTACCCCGGATATGAGGTCCTCGGGGCAGGGGGTGCTTTCGACCTGTTCGGTGGAACAGACGAAGCCATCGGCGATGCAGTTCGCTCACTTATGGAGTTGTTCGGAAGTACCGGCAGGGTATGATCAAAAAAAGTCTGCGTATGAAGCAGGGGCGGTGCGGCGGATGCTGCACAGGCCTTTTCCACATGTGAAGGGAGGACAGTATGGCGCGAAGATTTACGCGGGAAGAGGTTCTCGAGAGATTGCGAAAGGAAATACAGGCAGGCCGTGCACTGTTCATGGCAAGCTGCGGCTCCGGCATCGTTGCCAAGTTTCTGGAACGGTCAGGATGCGACATGGCCGGCGTGTACAACGCTGTCAAACTGCGCAGCTATGGCGCGGGGTCCATGACGGGCATGTGGCCCGTGTCCGATGCGAACGGTCTGATGTTCGAGTACGCCTCCCGAGAAATAATGCCCGTTGTCAGGGACATGCCGATCATGGCCGGGGTGAATGCCAACGATCCGACCAGGGAAATCCCTCACTTCCTCGGGGAGCTGATGCGTATCGGCATCATCGGTGTAAATAACTTTCCGACCGTCGGACTCATCGACGGAAACTTCCGCAATGTTCTTGAACACACGGGCATCACCTATGACAATGAGATAGAGATGCTGAAAACTGCGAAGGAAATGGGGATGGTGACCGTTGCCTATGCCTTCAACATGTCGGAAACGGAACGCATTATGAAAGGAGCTGACCCTGACGTGTTCATCTTCCATGCGGGTACAACTGTCGGAGGATCAATCGGCTACGATCACCCCGACACCGTGAAGGACACGGCTGCACGGACACAGGAGATGTATAACACAGCACGAAAGATCAAGAAGGACATCATACTCCTCACCCATGGTGCCGCACTGTCTGACCCAGGGAGCGGGCAGAAGATCCTTGACCTTACTGACGGACACGGGCTGCAGACAGGCTCTGCCACTGAGCGCATTCCCCTCGAGGATGCCATACTTAACGTGGCTTCGGCATTCAAGAATCTGAAGATTAAGTGATGGTATTAACCGTCAGGATGAGCCCTCACGCTTCCCCTCTTCTGCTGCAAAGAGGGACCCGGCAACCAGTGCATCCATGCGCCGTAAACGCCTGCTGATTGCACGTGCCAGGTTCAGGATGATCATAGTGTAGGTTTTGAGATTTATCTTGGATATTCGGTACAGGTTCATATTCGAGAGGGTTAAAACGGACGTGGGTTCAAGCGTTCGAACCGTGGCAATGCAGGGTTGTACATCGAGGAGTTCCATTTCACCGAAGGTATCACCGACCTCGAGCGTGGCTATTCTCTGCACCACTGTACCTTTGGACAGCTTCACCTTTTTGAGTACTTCAACCGATCCCTCACTTATGAAGTATACCCGGTCACCCTGCCCTCCCTCCTCAACGATAATCTCCTCACTGCCGTACTGCTCCTCCTTCAAGAGGGGTCTGATCATTTCGATATCCGTTTCAGTGAGTCCACCGAAGAGACAGTGGGATTTCAGGAATCTATAGCCGATCATCGGTTCTTCCCTCTGTTGAGCGCTTCACGTACACCGTGCTTCGGACACCTCTTATTATACCATTCGTCAGTTTTCATAACATCCGATAAAAGAATTTCACCCCTCAATACCACGCCTATTCCGGAGCATCTCGAGCAGTGCCTTCGCGCATGCAAGGGCAAATTCTGGTTCGTTGATGTTGCAGTCAAGCTCTGTCACAGGTATGTCCTCTCTCAGGTTCTCCTTCAGCTCATCGAACAGTGCACGATCAGCTTCGGGCAGCCAGAAAGCGCCCCCCGGAGCATCGATCATGCTCAGACCCCTCAGCGGTATGAAGACCGCCACGCTGCCGGTGCTCCTGTTGAGCTTCCCAGTCAGTATGCGGCCCAGCTCTCTGTTCTCATCCACCGATGTTCTCATGAGCGTAATATTCGGGTTATGCTGATAGAATGTCCTTCCATTGAACCGATCGGGAACAGATGCGGGCTCCCAGAAGTTCACCATATCGAGGCAGCCCGGAACAACAACCTGGGGGATGCCTCGCTCTGCCGCCGCGTCCATACGCTCCTCACCGGCCGCAAGAACCCCGCCCACGAGCTGATCGGCCCATTCCGTGGTCGTCATGTCGAGTACACCGGTGATGTAGCCCGAAGCGATGAGCTCCTCCATCACCCTTCCGCTTGTTCCTGAACAGGGAAACACGACCACCTCGTAGCCCGACTTCTCGAGCATGTGCCGCGCAGTTTCAACCGCAGGTGTGGTGTTGCCAAACATGGTCGCGGCTATCAGGGGCCTGTCCGATTTGTCATCCACGTACGCCTCCACCATGGCACACACTGCAGCTGCGGCCCGCTGAAAAACACCGCTGCTTATCCTGTTGATGCCCGACACATCAACGATACTCGGCACCATAACAATGTCTTTGATGCCTATAAATCCCGAGACGTCTCCTCCTGCAGCGGTGGAGACCATCACCTTGGGCACACCGAGAGGCAGCGCCCGCATCCCCGCGCAGGCGATCGACGTCCCTCCCCCTCCTCCCAGTGCAATGACGCCATGTATCATTCCGCTGCTGTAGAGCTCGGGGAGCAGAACCGATACTCCCCGGCCCATGACGGTCACGGCCTCACCCCGGTCGCCCTTTTTTCGCAGTGCTTTGATGGACCCCTTCCCCGCTTCGGCTGTCCTGTCACGCCCGATATCCGGCTTGAGCTGCGGCTCTCCCATGACTCCCGCGTCAATGACGAGGGTCTCCAGTCCCTGCTCCTCTATGGCCTGTTTTAAAAAGGCATATTCTCTTCCCTTGGTGTCCAGTGTGCCGACAATCGCGATTCTCTTTTTCATATCACTGTCCCGGATCTTTTGATTCTTTACATATGTGCTCCTGCCTACTCGAATGCGGCGCCCAGCCTCTGGGAAACCAGCCTCCTCACCTGCCGGGGATCGCTCAGCTGCAGAGCCTCCGCTGCGAGTGTGGAAGCTTCCCGGAGGTGGAGCTGTGATACCGCTTCCTTGATCATCGGGATGGAGTATGGATTCATGCTCAGCTCGTCGACTCCAAGTCCCAGCAACACCGGTAAGGCAGACCTGTCCCCCGCCACCTCTCCACAGATCCCTGCCCATTTTCCTGAACCATGACAGGCTTGGGCGGTCAGCTGTATAAGATGGAGAACAGCCGGATGCAGGGCATCACACAGGGAAGATACCCGCTCGCTGCCACGGTCGGCAGCCAGGACGTACTGGCTCAGGTCGTTGGTCCCTATACTCATGAAGTCAACCTCCCCTGCCAGACGCTCTGCGATAAGCGCCGCAGCAGGGACCTCAACCATGATGCCGAGCTTCACCCCGTCGTCAAAGGGAACATTCTCATTCTTCAGTTCCCTTTGGGCCCGTGTGAGATACCCCCTGGCCTCCCTGATCTCATCAGCAGATGATACCATGGGAAGCAGAATACCCACATTCCTGCCCTGACTGGCCCTCAAGATAGCACGCAGCTGAACCATAAACAGCTCCGGGTGCTCAAGGGAGAGCCGCAGGCCCCTTACCCCGAGAAAGGGATTCGCCTCCCCTGTCATGGGCACATAGGCAAGCGGCTTGTCGCCACCGGCATCAAGGGTTCTGATTATGAACGGTCCTGTACCTATCCTGTCCGCTATGGAACGGTACATTTCTGCCTGTTCCTCCTCCGACGGTGCATGAGGCCGCCTCATGAAGAGGAATTCCGTTCTCAGCACACCGACACCATCGGCCCCCAATTGAACCGCCCTTTCAGCTTCCATCAGGCTGCTGATATTCGCAACGATGCGTATCTTCCTGCCGTCAACCGTTGAGACCCCTTTCCGTACAGTGGTTGATGGCCCTGTGCGGGACTGTAACCATCGGCTCCTTTTGGACCTGAACGAATCAGGGTCCTCCGGATCCACCCACACTGTGCCCTCTTCACCGTCTATCGCAACCATCCTTCCCTCGGGAACACGGAGGATTTCGAGCCCCAGACCTACAACCGCAGGAATGCCGAGTGCCATCGCGAGAATTACACTGTGGGATGTGGGACCTCCGTAGGCCGTACACAGCCCGATTATTTTCGCGGTGTCGAAGAGGGCGATATCGGAAGGTGTGAGATCGGCTGCAATCACAATAGCTTCATCATCGACCTCAAAGGTTCTCGATTGACCGCCCGTGAGCATTGCAAGCACCTGCACCCTCAAGTCCTCCAGGTCCCTTCCCCGTTCACGCTGATAGGAAGAATCAAGATGGCCGTATGACTGAAGAAGTTCCTCCACCGATGCAGCCCAGGACTGCTCTGCATTCATCTTACCTGTGTATACATTCGAATGGACTAAACGGAGGAGCTCCTCATCGTCGAGCATGAGGAGATGTGCATCAAAGATGGATGCCTCACCATCACCTGCCCTGGCCGCTACCCTGTCCCTCATCCCACGAAGTTCCAGCTTCACTGCATCGATGGCAGCAGTGAGCTTCGCCCACTCTTCTTCGGGTTCTTGCGGTTCACGCGGGGGCAGTGCATGTACATGAGGTTTGAACAGCAGGCACGGTGCAAGGGCAACGCCCGGAGATGCGGCGACACCAGACAGTCCGCCTTTCCGGGACACATCGCTGTCACGAGCAGCAGGTGTACCCAATTCGATACGGCGCTCCGACTCTCCGAATCCGCTCTCAACGAGTGTTTTGAGCTCAGCAAGTGCAGTATCCGCATCAGGCCCCGATGCACTCAGCACAATCTCATCTCCCTGCTGTACACCCAGCAGAGAAACCTGGTTGATGCTCCGTGCGTTCACTGCACCGCTTCCCCTGCTTGCGTTCCGAACCATGACCGTGGATTTAAACCGGGAAGCCGTGGAAACAAGCGCTGCTGCAGGGCGTGCATGGATACCGAGCGGATTTTGTACAGTGACACGGACTTTGGCCACAACCCCGTCCATGTCAGAATCGGAGATGGCCGAGGGCTCCCCCCTGAGTTGTTCTTTCTTACTCTGCAATGCGCCACGAGCTTCACGGGCTACCTCATCGAGTGTTCCGCCGCCCTCTGAACAGACGGCGGCTGCAACCGCTCCCTCAACCAGAGGTGCCTCGCAGAGAAGAACACGGTTTTTCTGTTTTTCCGTCAGAAACTCGAGTGCAGTTTCAGCACTGAGAAGGGCACTTCCCATGTCCATCAGCACCAGCACACCGTCATCACTGTATACGGATTCCACTGCCGCGATTATCTTTGGTACATCGGTTCCAAAGGGATGCTTGAGATCGTCTACACCACCGGCTGCAACAAGGGGAACCTCCTTGCGAAGCATCTGCCCGGCCAGTGCGATCACCGACTCGGCAAGCTCCCTGCTATGGGTGACGATGACAATCCCTACCACGAATCAGCCTTTCTGCAGGGCCGGGGAGTGGGCCGCAAGTACATCGTGCAGCGCTTTAATGATGAGGCAGGAGGAGGTTGCGCCAGGGTCCTGATGCCCTTTGCTCCGGTCGCCAAGGTAGCTTGCACGGCCCTTTCGCGCAATGAGGGGAATGGTTTCCTTCGCTCCCCGGCAGGCTTCACGGGCAGCACTGCCTGTCGCATCCGTTGTATCCAAACCCTTCCGAGCGGCCTCCTCCAGTGCACGGGCCGCTGGAAGCAGGGCGTCCACCATCGTCTTCTCCCCTGCCTGCGCCCTTCCACGCTCCATAACCCCTCTACACCCCTCCTCGAGCAGGGCGGCCAGATCATCGGTTTCCAGCGTCTCCTTCCCGGCAACCGCCATACCCGCCCTCATGAAAAAGGTGCCGTACAGGGGGCCGCTCGCACCTCCCACCGAGGAGATGAGCGTCATGCCCGCTTGCTTGAGAAGGGCACCGATATCGCCGGCCGGCTTACTGTCGAGCATGGCTACCACTTTTTTAAAACCGCGGTCCATGTTTATGCCGTGGTCAGCATCGCCCAGTGCTGCATCGAGCTTCGTGAGGGTTTCCCTGTTCTCCTCCATCACGCCGGCTGAAACCCTGAGCCACTGCTCAATCTGCTCCCTGTGAACCATCTCACACACCCCATCTCAGTGAAGGCGTACGTACCGGCGCGTCCCACAACTTCAGGAGCTCGTCATCCACCCTCAGAAGTGTTATGGAACACCCCTGCATCTCAAGGGAGGTGACGAAGTTCCCAACGAGGCTGCGCACAATGTGCAGACCCTTCGCCTCACAGAGATCACAGAGCTTCCTGAACACAATATACAGCTCGGAAAGAGGTGTTCCCCCCATACCGTTTACAAAAGCGAGTACCCTTTCATCCCGCTGAAAGGACCTGTCGGTCAGCTCCTGTTCACGCCACTGCTCCCCATCCCATACCCTGACGGTACGGGTATAGGCTGGATCTTCGATGATACTGCTGGCGAGGATCTCGGTAATTTCGTCCGCTCTCAGCAGGAGTTTCCTCTCCCGGCCCGACTCACCATGTATGCCGATACCCATCTCCATCTCGTTCTCATTGAGCTCAAAGGTGGGTACGCCGCTTGCAGGTACGGTACAGGAAGTAAGGGCCAGCCCCATGCTCCGTCCACCCGAAGAGACGCGGGTGCCCAGCTGCGCAAGCTTCTCCAGATCATAGCCTGCCTCGGCTGCGGCACCGCATATCTTCTCTGCCAGAACCGTGGTTCCGACGCCCCTCCGCCCCTGCGTGTACAGACTGTCCTTCACCGCCACGTCGTCATCGATGAGCACATTACGTACATCCATATTCTCGCCCGAAATGAGCTCGGCTGCCATTTCGAAGTTCATCACATCGCCGCTGTAATTCTTCACAATGTTGAGTACGCCCCTGCCGCCGTGTACCTTCCGTGCCGCCTCCAGCATCTGATCAGGGGTTGGAGACGTAAACACCTCTCCGGGACAGGCCGCGTCGAGCATCCCCATACCCACAAAGCCACTGTGCAGAGGTTCATGCCCGCTTCCGCCTCCTGATATGAGTGAAACCTTTCCCTTCACCGGAGCATCCCTGCGGAAGACGAATCCGGGATCAGAGTGGACGGCCAGTATATCACCGTGGGCCAGGGCCATTCCCTCCATGCTCTCCCGCACCACATCCTCAGGCCTGTTGATCAGCTTCTTCATTGTGCTCTTCTCCTTAGGCGGTCAGTGCATCTCTGCTTCGCATTCCCCAATACCAGGCCGGAAAAAATTGAACTGCACATTTGAGTGATCAGCCAGCAGAGACATGGGAACCGATGAATCGGGTAGCTTTTTCGAAATCATGAGTGTGGTCAGGCGCATACCAAAGGGGTTGTCATGGACACCAGCGTGCCATATTGATACCTTCTCCGATTTCCACGTCTCAACAGGACCCACGGTAATTGCCTGGCTGGGAACATTCGACACAACCCCCCCTCCGGAAGTCCGTGCATTCTGAATAATCGTCATCGGGTGCAGTTCGATGACGCGGGTTTTCAGTTTTCTGTACTCCTCAGGACTCGGAGGGTTGTCCTTGTACTGACCCGACCGTTTTACCGGATCGTTGAATGCCCAGTGCTTCACCTCACCCTGTCCTCCCTGCATGATACAGCACCTGTACTCATCATAGGAACGGGAGTAGGCATCCAGGTTATCCGAGCGGGGAAAATGTATGTTTTCCTCCGGCATGCGCAGGCTCTGTTTTATTCTGTTGAAGCAGAGTTCCAGGTCGGTTCGTGCGAAGCTCAGCGGATGATCCACAGGCACCTCTCGCCCGTCAATATACCACTCATCCATGGCCCAGAAATGGGCATTATGAAGTTGTATCTCAAGATCATTGACGATTCGGGCCACGAGCGGCAGCTGTTCGGTTGGACCTATAGGCCCGCAGATACCGGCCGGTTCACTGTCCGTGGCCTGTTTCCATGAGCTGATATATTCCATAGCCTCTGCAAGATAAAACTCCTCGAGCGTATCGTACATGACAACGGAGAACCCCGGTCGTGACAGCTGTTCCAGGTCCTGCGCCACCAACTTCGCTGCATCCTCCAGTATGTGCTCATCCAGAGTCGTATAGTCCCACCATCCATCAGCCACCTTGCTCTTATTTCTCATACATCTCCTCCATATTCATAAATAGCTCCTGTCATTATTGGTCTTCGAACATACATTAAGATAGATTCCGAATTATCACCATAAAAAAGGGAATGAGCCTAGGATAGATTATTCCTTTCACTTCAGGCTTTCAATGTACCGAAGGATATAATCCAGCTGCTCCTTTTCCGAAAGCAGCAGGTAGTGTGGAAGTTGTATCGATCTTTCGTACACCTCTGAGACCACCGGAAAATGCTCGTCTCCCCCACTCTCATCACCCCAGTTGGCCTGTGTGTAATCGATTCCCTTCCGAAGAGTTCGGTTTCTGAAACAATCAAGGGTGTGCAGGGGCGGATAACAGTCATCGGTCTCAATACCGCCTGCATGGAGCCTCTCCACAAACTCCTTTTTGCCCATTCCGTTGAAAGCCTCAGGCTCGAAGAGAAAGGGGAACACATAGTACCCGATTTCATCCGCTCCGGGAGTGGGTTTCATGACCGATATGCCATCTATACTGTGTAGCCGCTCGGAAAGATACCGTGCATTGGCATTACGCAGCTTGTGCTGTGAGGGGAATCTCCCCAGCTGTACACGGAGAAGCGCGGCTGAAAGCTCCGGCATGCGGTAATTGGTGCCGTATTCGTAGTGGGAATAGAAATAATCGCCCTTCCTCCTGCCGCAATCAGTCACACTGTAGATCCTGTCCGCCAAATCGTCGTCATTGCAGATGATCGCTCCACCCTCTCCCGCCGTGAGTACCTTGGACGCCTGAAAGCTGAAGGTCCCGGCATCTCCCCAGTTTCCGACACGTTTTCCTCTGTAGCGGGAGCCCTGCGCATGGGCACAATCCTCAATTATCTTAAGTCCATGGTCAGAGGCAAGAGTGCAGACCCCTTCCATGTCCACTGGGTTTCCGCCCAGATGTACCGCTATGATCGCCCTGGTACGCGGAGTAATGAGTGATGCGGCCCTTTCGACATCCATGACCAGGGTCTCCGGATCAATGTCGCAGAATATGGGAACCGCATTCGTTGCGATCACCGCGCTGGCCGAGGCAACAAAGGTATAGTCTGAAACAATGACCTCATCACCCAGGCCGATATCCAGGGCGAGCATAACAGCCTCCAGGGCAACCGTACCGTTTGAAACCGCAATACAGTGCTTAGACTCCTGAAAAGCGGCAAACTCCTTCTGGAAAGACCACACATTTTTGCCCACCTGATCCTCCGGTGCACCGCACCACCAGTTGCCTGATGTAAGTACTCCTCCGACGGATTCGATCTCTTCCTTATCCCAGACAGGCCATTGGTGAAAGGTCGGGCTCTTCATGCTCAGATTCCTTTCTCCGTCTCATGCGTTACAATTGGACATGATTGTAATAGGTTTAGGTGACTTCTACAACATCAAACTTGAGGTCTTTGGATTTGACGTCCACGTTCCATTCGTAATCCACGCCTTTCATGCCGAAACCGTGATGGCACAGAAACTCCTTGCGAAAACCCTCAATATCTGAGAGTCCACCTTTGACCAGAGCCGATTTCGGACCTCCAACCGGTTCACTGCTGCTAATATACTCGATCTTCCCGTACAAATCATGCCCTTTAGAAAAAAGTGGAAGTCCTGGCCTGAAAGGGGTAGTATGAAAAAAGGAGATGGGGCATGAAGAGAGATGAGGAGGTCAGAAAACACACACTCTACCTGTTGAGGGGCGGAGGAGCCCATGTTCATTTTGATGAAGTGATTGCCGGGTTTCCGGTGCACCTCAGAAATAAAGAAGTGTACGATCTGCCCTACACCGCCTGGCAACTCCTGGAACACATGAGGATTGCCCAGTGGGACATACTGGAGTTCAGCAGGAATCCCGAACACGTATCGCCGAACTTTCCTGAGGGTTACTGGCCCCCTGATGACGGAGACCCCGATGAAAAGGCCTGGAACAACAGTGTGCAGGTTTTCAGGGCAGAGCTCGGGGCCATGCAGGGACTGGTGGGGGACCCTGATGTGGATATTCTCGCCCCTATTTCGCATGGCTCCGGTCAGACCATACTTCGTGAAGCGCTGCTCTTGGCAGACCACAATGCCTATCACCTGGGGCAGATGATCGTGCTGCGGCGCCTGCTCGGGTGCTGGCCGCGGTAAATCCCGGGTGCAGGCAGGATGCACGGTTTCGATGACCCAGCGATATACCCTATCGGTGCCTCCACTTGGATGTGATTTGTAAAGGAAATAAAGATGAGCAGGGCTTTTGTACAGGAAACAGACGATGACTTCGATGATGTGCCGGCCATCAAGGACCCGCTTCCACCTGGTGTGAGGAACTACATGACCCCCCAGGGTGCTGAACTGGTGCAAAGGGAGCTTCAGACATTGCAGAGCAGGGAGTATCCTGTGCTTCTAAAAAAACTCTCCATTGCCATCAAACACAGGGAAGACCTCGGGAAGGAAGAACATGCGAACATGAGACGACGTCTCAGAGAGATGGAACGCAGGATCGAATACCTGGATGTCATGCTCAACAAACTCGAGGTGGTTGACCCCGGGATGCAGGAACCTGATCAGGTTCGCTTCGGGGCAAGGGTCTGTGTCCTGGAAAACAACAGAGAGGAGAAGTGGTATCAGATCGTGGGAATAGACGAGAGCGATCCTTCAGATGGACGAATCAGCTGGATATCGCCGCTGGCTCGTGCCCTGCTCTCGAAGAAGGCGGGTGAAACCATTCGACTCGATCTTCCCGGCGGGGAGAAAACATACAGGATCATTAAAATCGAGTATCCTTCGGCAAAGAACAACTGATGTGCCCTGTCTCCTTTCACAAGGCTGCCTTGCAGACCACACGTATGATACCCCGCTCTCCGTTTACCTTCCACGCGGGGTCTTGTGCATCGAGCTTAAGTGCATACTCCTCATCGATATCAACAATGGCCTCGCTCTTCATGGTCCTGAGCAGGGCAATACTTACTGGAAAGTAATGCGCGACATCTGCCAGGTCCGATGAAATTTTCCACTTCCTGTCCGAAACGATGCGCCTGTAATTGATATCACCCTTCAGCAGCACCACATCCGACCTTGACAGCTCCTGCAGGAGTTCGGAAGGGAGATCGGGATAGTGCAGCGGTCCGTTCCAGAAAAAATGATCCACTATGTGCAGACGGCCCCGCTCTTGAAACGAGCGAATCCCTTTCCCCACCCTTTTGAGTGCCGGGTTGCTGTCCCGGGAGAGCGCCTCTATCGTTTCATCAATGTCAGTGATCATGGCATCGGACACGTAGAAAGGGTAGCGCTTGGCATGCAGGTGGACTGTCCTGTGCGGGGAAATGGTCAGCACATGCCAGACGGCAAGCAGGTCGCTCACGAGCTCCTGGCCTGTATTATCAAGAATAACATCGACGCGTGCAGCCCTGCCTATGAGATCCACGAGCTCAGTGGAATGATCGATCAGGAGATTCTCACCCCGCTCATCAAGCACCCTGCCCCTCGATTTCTCTGCAATAGAAAAGAGACTGAGGTCCACCCTGTTCCCCCACAGTGAGTTGTGAAGAATAGCCCGGAACATTTCATCGGGACTCTTCACTTCTTCGATCGTTTTACACAGTGCACGTCCAATGGCGAGCCCTCCATCTTCTGAATAGAGCTCCTTCTTCTTGAAGGGCTTATAGGGATCTCGCATATAGAAGGAGGACCGGCGGTCGAAATAACCAATGGCGATCAAAATTTTAAAGTAGAGCAGCGCCTCAGCAAAGTAGAAGGGAATGTCAAACCAGGACCTCCCGAGGTAGGCAGGCATCTCATCCCGCCACATCTGCCGGGAATCACCGTCAAGGCCGTCGGTGCTGTAGGGTGCTGGGCTGAAGGGATCACTGATGGTTCCGTGCAGGAGCTCTTCCTTCAGCGCTGTCATCGCCTGCCGCTGTTCTTCTGTAAACTCGTTTGCCCCGATTATCTTGTCTATGATTGCAGGTTTTCGAACCCGCAGGGTCTTCTGTGCAAATGAACCTGGATCACCGGTCGAAAAATAGGGCGGCAGATGCTGTGTTTTCATAGGTAAGAACCTCTCAGTTGATTCAGAAATTGTAGGGAAAGTTGTGGCTGAATCTGCCCGTTTCGAAAACTGATATAAAAAGAATGTCAGTAGCGGGATTGTATGGAGCAAAACAGGTGACGATGAACAGGGCATGTGGTGCAAAACGCTGGGCGTACTGGGGGTTGTCGTAGGAAAGAATCGCAAAGGGCACATCAGCCTTCATACATGCCCGTGCCCATGGGATATGTCTCTCATTTGCAAATCCGAGGACAATGACATCGTACTCCTTCAGTTTTTCCCTCGTCTGGTCCACCCTTTCCCTGTTTTCGTATTTATCGGGATAGAAGCCAATGTCGATGATATCCCAGAAGGGGAGATATCGCTTTGCACGGATTCCAAAACTCTTTGACGGCGAGAGAATGAGCCCCCTCTTCTCCTCCTTCTCCATCTCCCTGAAAAAAGAGGGCGGCGAAGCATCGATCTGTGAGGACATGAGAACAATACCGTCAGCCGTTAGCCGTATATTCTCATTGATCGACTGCTGCAGCAGCTTTTGCTGAACAGCCGTTCCACCGTGGGCCCCGTAGAATCGGATAAGGTAACGGTGTTTGGCCTCAAGAATTCTGAGCACCTTTTTATCGAGCTCAGCCTCACTAAGTACACCATTTTCAACCAGTTTGGCAGCCTCATGGAGCAGCTGTCTCTGTGTTTCTTTCGTATGTGAGATGAGAAAGAGATCATTGCCCGCTCTGAAGGCGAGGAGAAATGCCTTCACGATGTCGCCCGCGTATGTCTGAGTACCCTGCATCTCCAAGTCATCGGTAACCACGATACCCCGGTATCCAAGATCATCACGGAGATACCCGTTGATGACCTTCGAGGAAAGAGAGGCAGGATATATGGGATCGATACGGCCGTAGGTGATATGGGAAACCATGATGCCATCGAGCTTTCTATGCTCTATGAGCTGGTGGTAGGGATATGCGTGTACATCGTGCAGTTCCGACTGCTCCATATCGACAATGGCAGAAAAGAGATGTGAATCATAGGCGGTCATACCATGTCCGGGAAAATGCTTTGCCGTTGTGAGTATACCCAGTTTTCGGTGCTCCTCTATAAAGGCTGTGGCCATTGAGGACACGATCTCCGGGTCTGAACCGTAGGACCGTGTGCCGATGACACGGTTCAGAGGATTGGTAAGCACATCCACACAGGGAGCGAAGTTCATATTCACCCCGTGGTTGTAGAGGGTGAGGGCAATAAGACGTGCGGCCTGATGACTGTACTCGACACGCGCGGCTGCACCCAGCAGACCTGCCGCAGGTGCAAGATATATCCCCCTGTAGCGCACGTGGTTGACCGTTCCACCCTCCATATCGGTTGCAATAAAGGGAGGAATCCCGTGGGGTGAACTCAGAGCGAGTTGGGTAATTCGATCAGTCAATGCCCGAAGCTGTGTGTGCGACCGAACATTTCGTAAAAATATCTTGATGTTGCCAAGACTCCCGTCTGCCACCCACGCTTCATAATCACTGTCCAGTGCTTCGCCGGTAAAACCGAATATCAGTATCTGGCCGACTTTTTCCTCAATGCTCAAATCGGCAAGCAGCTCCTCCGGGGAGTCCCTGAAGAAGTATCTGAACTCCGCACTCTTCGATGCCAGACAGAACCATTCTGCCTGAAGTACAAAGATTACAGAGAAAACAGCGAGAAGGAAAATATGTACTTTTTTCATGCATGGACACCGGGTGGGCTCACAGTATTCAGGTATGCAACCTCACACCCTTCACAGATCCAGAGGGTCTACCCGTTACATTATATAAAAATAGGGTTATGCTCAGCAGAGCATAACCCTCCCTCCTTTTTTACCTAAGCAATCAGTCCATTCTCGTGATTGTCACATTGTCAAAGCTCAATGCAACACTGTTGGTCCTGAGTGCAAAATAACCGCCTGCCCTGATCGGTCCCCCCAGGTCAAAGGGATAGTAATAATCTTCGGGGGCAAAGGGATCGTAAAACTTGCCCTTTCCGGTTCTCGTATCGACCATGATCTTAACCGGAATCCGGTAATCGATATACAGCACATCCAGATACTCGTCACTGATCGCGATGAGATCGCCATACTTGACTGGATCAGCACCGGGAAACACTTTCGTGTAGAGGCCCATGTTGCTGTTGCTCTTGCTTTCATAGACCTGAACAAAAGCACCGGGTGGTCCATAGACCTTGGGGTCCCAGGTAACCCATCCGAGCAAGGACTTACCGTTACCCCAACTTCGCATGGAGCTCGGACCGTTTATGCAGATATGAAATCCAAAACCCGCATAATCATCCTCACCGCCACCTACGTACTCTACGTCAAACTCGTAAAGCACCTTACCCGCCTGTTGTACCGGGACAACGATCATGGCCATGTTCTCACTGGTATCAACCTGTGAAAGTGTACCGTCCATGACTTTCCAGCTGCCGCTTACAGGCTTCCATTTGCCAAGTGATCCGCTGTTGAAGTTATCGGAAAGGACATTATAATCGGCGAATGCCGCTACGGCAGCGCCGACAAACAGCAGAACCAGGAACACGTGTAACCATTTCATGTATACATCCTCCTTTCACTTATTATTAGAAATAGTAAGGGGTTCTATAAACCCATTATCCTTTTTACCACCTCATCAGTCAAGTGTTTTCGTCGGGTTCAGCCAGATTTTTTATCATCCTCTTCGGACATTCCTGCCGAGTTTGCAGAAGGTCCACTGCCATCCTCCTGCTGAGGCGGCGGCTCCTGCTGACCATAGAATGCATTGGTATTTCCCTGCTGATTCATCTGCTGGCCCGGTGCAAAACCCTGCTGGCCAGGGCTTCCGTTGTAATAGGGTTGATTGTACTGCTGCTGTGCAGGACCATAGTTCTGTGTGTGCTGTCGCGGGGGCTGTTCATCATGCTCATCGAGGCCCAGGTCAAATCCCCTTTTCAGCCGTTTCAGCTCATGCCATCCCGATGATATATTACGCGCTAGCCGCGGCAGTCTGATTGCACCAAACACAACGACACCAACGATGAGTATGAGAAGTATCTCCATCATACCGAAACTGCCGAACATATGCTCCTCCAGTTTATTATCACCTTACCCTAAACCCTTTCTAGAAATATTGCAAGGAGAACACAGGGTTTGACCCACGATATTCCGCAATTAGGGCGAACTTCGTTCGCCAGCACTATGCACTTTGAACAAAATATGTGAATATATTTATTGACGGGTTGAAAACTCGATGTTAACCCTAATTAGTATAAGTACAAGAGATATTCAGCAACGGTGCCACCCGGTTACCAAAAGGAGCGGAGCAATGCAGATGGGAGAATCGACCACTGTCGTCATCTTCGGTGCATCCGGTGATCTTACGAGGAGAAAGCTCATACCCGCACTTTTCAGCCTGTGTCGGAAGAAAAGGCTTCCCAAAAACTTCCGCATTGTCGGTTACTCGAGATCATCCCTAACCGACGAAGAGTTCCGTAACAGAATGCGGGTTGTTGAAAATGGGCGGGATTGCGAGCCGTCTCATGCCGGGAAATGGACCGAATTTTCACAGAAGATAAACTATCACTCGGGGAGCTTTTCCGGTGAAGAGGATTTCAAGACATTCGATAAGAGGCTAAAAGGTTATGAAAAAGGGAATACAAATCGCCTCTACTACCTTGCAACGCCCCCGCAGCTCTTTACCAGTATTGTAGGCAACCTGGGCAGAACCGGTATGGTCAGGGAGAATGGTTCGTGGAGGCGCGTCGTTATCGAAAAGCCCTTCGGGAGGGACCTGCAATCGGCACACGAACTGAACGACACGCTGCACCGCGACCTGGACGAAGGCCAGATATACCGCATCGACCATTACCTGGGCAAGGAGACGGTGCAGAACGTTCTGGTATTCAGGTTCGCCAATGCAATCTTCGAACCCATCTGGAATAGAAATTATATCGACAATGTGCAGATCACGGTTGCCGAGCAGGTGGATGTGGGGCACAGGGCAGGATACTACGATCAATCGGGCGTGCTCCGGGATATGTTCCAGAACCACATGACTCAGATGCTCGCCCTCGTGGCAATGGAGCCTCCATCCTCATTTGAGGCTGATGCGATACGTAATGAGAAGGTGAAGCTCTTTTCAGCTATCCGGCCCATATCGGAAGAGATGGTTTCACAAGAAACCGTACGGGCACAGTATGAAGGTTACAGAAAAGCTGAAGGTATCCCGGCCGATTCGAAGACCGCCACCTATGCTGCGCTTCGGCTGCATATCGACAACTGGCGCTGGAAGGGGGTACCCTTCTACCTTCGTTCCGGCAAGGCGCTTCAGAAAAAGACAAGCGAGATCATCATACAGTTTCATGAACCGCCCCACGTGATGTTCCCCCTGCCGCAGGGATACACCATCACGTCTAACATGCTTGCCCTGCGTGTACAGCCCGATGAAGGCATACATCTGCGCTTCGAAGCAAAGGTACCCGACACTGCGGCTGACATGCGTTCCGTGAACATGGATTTTCGATACGCAGATTCTTTCGGGGTATGTTCCATTCCTGAAGCCTATGAGAGGCTGCTTTACGACGCTCTAAACGGCGACGCGTCTCTGTTTACGAGAAGCGATGGGATTGAAAAGGAGTGGCAGTTCATAGATCCGATCATACGGGGATGGGAGTCGAAACACGCCCCGAAGCTCGCTACCTACAAGAGAGGAACCTGGGGACCGAAGGAAGCAGACAAGTTTCTGGCCCGCGACGGCAGGCGCTGGTTGCAGGCATCTGAGGAATAAAGCAAGTGCCGGGCACTTGTGTTGTTGCTTCACAAATAGGTCGCTTTACGTGAGCACAGTCTCATACCGGTTATATGGACTGTAGGCTTGTCGAGGCGCACTGGGGACACTTTTCAGGTTTCCTGTCCAATACAATGTAACCGCACTCTTCGCATAAAAAGGCGGCAACACTTACCGCATCCCTGTTCTCCACGAGCGCATCCAGGATGCTGTTCAGTATTACTCCGACAGACTCCCCTTCATCACCTTTAAAGGAATTTGAGTAGAGATTCTCAAGAGCCTGAGAAGAGACAAGATCCCTGAATTTTTCCGTCTCCGGTATCATATGCCCTGTCTCCCGAATACAATCCTCAGCAAGCACCTTATTGGATAGCGCCAGGCTCCTGTACAGTGTGTCCTTGATTGGAGAGGCTTCATCGGCAGCAGTCAATGCCCTGATATAAAACCCGGCCTTTCGCTCAAGAAGGCTCGTCATCACCTCCATCACATCATCAGAAGGAAAACCCCTTTCGGGATATCGCTCATGTACAAGATAAATGGCATGGGAGGGGCATGCGTCCACGCAGAGCCTGCAGCCGTCTATGCACTTTTCCGCATCGATCTGGCCATTCTCCGTGTCCGTCGCTCCGGTAGGACATATAAACAGACATACACAATCCTTCGTGCACAGGGTAATGTTTCGAGCTGCAAACATCGGTCATCTCCTCTTTGGCGCTAGCGTGGTGAACCTTGACGAGGGGGCTTTGCAGACAGGGCATATATCGGGAGGAGCCTCCCCGATTCCTATGAAACCGCAGGCCTGACACACGTGAATTGCCTGATCCCCCTTTAGCAACTCATCACCGAACTTCAGATACCTTTTAAGCACCGATTTTTGAATCGCGCTGACCTTACTTCCCCACGTCAGAGCGCGCAGTGCACCCCTGTTCCCCTCCTTCCTTACCCTGCTCTCACCCTCGGTATACGCTGTCTGCAGGTCCTGCTCAATCGATTTTTGAAAATCGGTAATGAGCTCTTCTTCGGATACAGCTTTCCCACTGTCCTTTACTTTTTCCTTTGCCTGTATCTCAAAGGACCGTGCAAGCAGAGCGAAGAGTTTCGACAGATTCTCTCTTTTTTGCTTCTGACTCGCCTGCTCGAAATTACTACACACAAGGCCTGCAATAGTCAGGGGATTTTTGTCCGTTTTAATCATCCCCTCTAGAGAACCCTTCATATGCATCACCACCCCCTTTAGAATCATACAGTATACTATACATCCCTGCAATACTATAGGGTCACCGGCTTCTACAATCAGGTACGGCATGTTTTGAAGCTGCTACAGGAAGGGATCGGTGAAGTGCTCGAGCCCTGTATTTCTGCTATGTGAAGATCTCCTCCATGGCAGCTATAAACCGGTGGTTCTGCTCGTGGGTCCCGACAGTGACTCTGATCGAATTGGGTGTCCCGTAGTTCTTCGCCGAGCGTACAATGACACCGCGCTTCATGATCTCATCTGTAACCTGGTCGCCGTCCCGTCCCGTGTCGATGAGTACGAAGTTTGTACTCGACTCAACGTAGGAGAGCCCGAGACGCTCAACTGCCCTATAGATATCTTCCCTGCCTTCACGCGTATTTCGTATCGTCTTCTCAATAAATGCATGGTCCTGAAGGGCCCCGAGCGCTGCGCGCTGTGAAACGATACTGATGTTGAAGGGAAGCTTTATCCGGTTCATGAGTTCGACGATGCGCGCATCGCCGATTCCGTACCCAACTCTGAAGCCTGCAAGTCCGTAGGCCTTTGACAGGGTCTTGATGATAAAGAGATTGTCATGGCCCGCCCTGAACTTTGCCACCGATTCGGGGAAAAGGTCAGGGTCGGCAAATTCAGCATACGCCTCATCCATGATGATAAGTACGTTCCTGGGAACAGTATCGATGAAACGGTACACATCATCGCGGTGAAGGGCATGTCCCGTCGGGTTGTTCGGATTGCACAGTGCAATGAGCTTTGTCTTGTCGGTTATTCTCTTCGAAATGTCATCAGTGTCAATGAGAAGGCCTTTCATGTCGCTGTACACAATCGCAGCACGCATCATCCTGCACGCAATCTCGTAGATCGGAAAGGTCAAACGGGATATGATCACCTCGTCCCCGTCGTTGATGAGGCCCATGGCAAGGTAGTAGATGATCTCATCGGCCCCATTTCCGAACACAACGGCTTCGGAACTTATATCATGCATACCTGCAATGGCTTCACGCAGCAGACGGTTGGAACCCTCCGGATACACATTTGCTCCCGGCAGTATACCCTGCGCCTCCTCGAGAGCACGGGGTGACACACCGAGAGGGTTTTCGTTGGAGCTCATCTTTACCGGCTCCTCTATACGGTATTTCTCCTTAGCCTCCTCCTTGTGCTTCCCTCCGACATAGGGCTTGATGTCCCTGAGTCCGCTGTTCATAAGCCGATCTATATCCATGACAGCTCCCCTATTTCTCGATATCCTTCAAATACTTCGACTCATATCCCGGAAGCTTTACCACACAGTCGAGCTTTCCCGCAATATCCGGCTTCACCACCATCTCAGGCCAGTCAGCAGGCGCCACCTCCTCGAAGGAAACTGAAATGCTCTTGTCGTCCGCGCCTATAGTTTCCGCCATGGCTGCAACGATACGCTGTGTGAGCGCCTTTTTCTGATCGAGCGTCCTTCCGGGGTACAGTTTAATGGAAACGTGGGGCATGCTCATCCTCCTGTGCTATTCAGCAGTGTGAAATCAAGACCCAGGTCATGCAGAGTTGACCTGCTCTTCTTCCAGAGCCCTGTATACTCCTCCGTGGGTTGCACCGTTTCGATATCGTAGCACTCACGGAAGCTCTTACCCTTTGGTGCGGTCTTGATATCCTTCTCATAGAAGTCGAGAAGCTTATTCACGATTTTCGAGGCATCCTTGCGCGTGATTCCGGCACGCGCCGCGACATGCCCTACCTCGGCGTGCATACGGGGCTCCATGCCTGAGCAGTGGCTCGGGAAGCGGTTTCGTGCAACTGCTGAGGGATTCAGATGCCAGCCCGAAACGGTTGCTGCGAGCGAGTGCGCAGCAAGCTCGTAGGTGATCATCTCCGTACAGGGCCCCGATGCCATGAAGGCATTTGCAACGGTGACGAGCTTCGTGTTCCTGGCAATCGCCTGCCCCGAAACGCTCACAAGCCAGAGCATCTCCCGCGTCGTGTTGCAGGTCTGGTTGATGTTGATGGGGAAGCCGTTGTGCCTGTGCGCCCTGAAGGCAAAGAGTCCGAGAAAATGATGGGCCACGAGAACAATCGCTGTTGCTTCAGGGCCGCCCGCATACCCTCCCATGAGCGGGCCGTAGAGCCCACCGATTACATAGGGTGTGTGCATCTGAAAGGCAATGCGTTTCAGCCGCTCATAATCGACCTTCATCTCCGCAATGGCTGCCGTAAATAGACCGTCACCTTCGCGAACACCGAACTCGGGCCGCGCCGCTGCAATGGTGGCATCGGTCCGCTCGGCAATTGACATGAAGTTGTGTATGGAAATATCCGGCCTGCCGGCAAACTGTGCAGCCTCGCGCAGCTTGATCACGTTCCATATACCCGCCTCGACCTCTACGGGAGACCCCGAAGCGATGGGCATCCCTCGATAGGTGGTTATAAGCGGGCCCGAGAAGGTGTCTGCAAGGGGTTCCTGCACATAGCTCATACAGATCTTGACAAAATCCTCCTCCGGTACTGGTGTACCCACTGCCGAAAAGAACACGATGGGGTCCCGCTCATCCTCAACCATTCTGTGCGGGACCACCACCCTTTCATTCCCCGTGCCGTATACCACTTCTGCCGGTGCATGTGCCAGGGCCTCTTCGATCTCGTCCCTCTCAAAGGTTACCACCTTGCGTGTATCAATGACGAATATGCCCAGTTGCATGAAGAGCTCAATGGCGGCTTCGAACACCCTGTCAGCGAGTGCATCGTCTGCGGGCACCGGATCATCGGGAGTATAACGTATATCGTACTTCTGAACCATATCCTGTGCCACCTGTCCGATCTTCCTGTCATAGTCCGCCTCAGCAATAATTTCGCCGCTTTCAATTCTCCGTATGAAATCCCAGTATGATACCATTTACGCCTCCAGCCATTGTTTTGCGAGTATGACTGCTTCCCGGGCACTCTGACCGCAGCCATCCGCACCGATCTCCTCCGCCCAGTCGGGCAGCACAGGGGCTCCGCCGACCATGATCCTGACATCCTCACGTACATTGAGACGCTTCAGATCTTCGATTACACGGGGAATATTTATCATCGTGTTGGTCATGAGTGCAGAGATACCGATAATATCCGGTCTGATCTCCTGATACCTGTCAATGAAGGTGAGGACATTGACGTCTCTGCCAAGATCGATTACCTCAAAACCGGATCCCTCGAGAAGTATGCGCACGATGTTCTTGCCTATCTCGTGTACATCACCCTGAATGGTCCCGAGCAGAATCTTTCCCTTCGTACCGCCACCGCCCCGCTTATTCAGGGCTGGCTGCAGTATCTCGAGCCCCTCATTCATGATGTCCGCTGCGGTGATCATATCAGGGATGAATATCTCAAGCTCCGCGAACATATCACCTATACGCTCCATACCGCGCTTGAAGCCCTGCTCGATGGCCTGTGTTGGATCGACCCTCCTGTCGACAACCTCATGTGATAGCCTCAACACCTCATCGCGGTTGCGTTCCACCACTGCCCTATAGATCTTCTCGAATAATTCCATTTTTCGCACTCCTCCGAGTCAAGGTGACAGAAATAAGGGGGCAGCATACGTAATTCATTCACTCCTGGTCATGGGAACAAGTGAAATCAAGTAAGCTGTCCCCTTGACTCTCACCTTAATTACACTTGCTACCGCACTAAATATAGATCGCTCACCAGCGCGCGTCAATTGAGTATACACAAGAAATGGGCGGATGTCGCATGTCGGACATCCGCCCATTGTTTCACGTCGATTATTTCACGCGTACGAAGCCCCTACGCGCTTCAACAGCATTGACACGCGACCTGAAAATCCAGCCGCGAACGCGGCCCATTCTACTTCTCGGCAAACCTGTTCATGAAGGTTTCGGCCTTCATCTTCTCCTCGGGGGACTGCGTACCGAGCGAGACGACCGTGTACACGATGAAGCCTATGACAATTCCCCAGAACACGGAGAACGGCCAGCTTCGTCCGGGCCATGCCGGTATGATGCTCGGGAGTTTTACTCCGAGATCGATCAGATAGTGCCACAGCGTAAAGGCACCACCGACCAGCATGCTCGAGATCGCACCCTTCGAGGTTCCCCACTTCCCGTACATGCCGAGTACCAACGGCCAGAAAACCCCGGCTGCCAGGATGTCGCTTGCCATCCACAGCACCCACAGAAGATCCCGGATGGCAAGAGAAATGAAAATCCCGCAGGCTGCCATGATGGTAACGGCTATCCTCCCGAACAGGACAAGCTGTTTTTCACTCGCATTCGGGTTGATGACTCTGTGAAAAATGTCTTCAGTCAGAACGAGTGCGCCAGTGTTCAGGGCAGTGTCCATCGTGGACATAACGGCTGCAAGCAGCCCTGCGAAGCTGATGCCAGCCAGGAACCATGGCACGTAATCCTTTATGACCGCAGCCATGATATGGGTGTCCGGTTTTTCGGCATAAAGGGCCACGGCGAGTATACCAATGACAACCGCAAAAAAGTAGAGAGGGATATTGATGAACAGCGCGCCCCTCGAGACCTTTTTCGCCTCCTTCACGGACCGCGCCGCAGAAAACCGCTGCCAGATTTCAGCCGAGATCACCCAGGCGAACGAGAAGGATATGATAAAGAACAGGCTGAACTTGGCATTTCCAAAGACGTTGAAGAAGTTTGGAATATCTCTCTGCGATACGGCCGCCCTCACGTTCCCGAGGCCGCCGGAGTGCCCTATAACCGTAAAGAGCACGATGAGCATCGCCACAACGATCCAGATAAACTGCCCCAGGTCCGTTGTGACAACACTCTTGAACCCCCCGAACATGCAGTAGAACCAGACAACGACGACCACCACAAAGAGGGCCACGGTGTAGGTCATGCCAAAAAATCCACTCACGAAATTGGCAGCCCCTATCATCTGTGAAGCAGCCCAGGTGATCATGTACCAGAAAATGATTATGGATTGAATGATCCTCGCAGTCCGGTTGTACCGTGCCTCCGTCATTTCCGGCTGTGAAAGGGGCGCAAACATCCTGATCCGCTTTGCAAAGAACACTAAAACGATGCCCGAACAGATGGTTGGGCCGCCCATAACGAAGTAGGCGCTCCACCCTCCCGCAAATGCCTTGTCCGCAGATACGATTGCGGACGCTCCCCCGAACCAGGAAGCAGCATAGGAGAACGCCAGTATCCATGCGGGAAAGGTACGGCCGGCCAGGAAGTAATCAACCTCGGATTTCACCATTCGCCGGTAGAGGCTGAGTCCAATGACGAACGCATAGTAGACGATAAGAAAGATTAAAGCAGTGAGTTGATAGTTCTGCATGGGACCTCCTTTTTTAATTAGTTTAATTACGGCTCAGGTTTCCTGCGAACTTCGATTATCCACCCCCTTTGTATATAAAACTTCAGGATTTACGATAAACCTTGGTCTTTTACCGGCAAGCACCCTGATAACCTCATCCATCCCCAGATTCTTCAGCCGCTCTATGCTGTTCTCGGAGTACCACGCCACATGGGGCGTTACGATCAGGTTCTCCATTGAGAGCAGGGGGTTGTCGGGATCAGGAGGCTCCTTTTCGAGAACATCAACGCCTCCTCCCGCAATTATAGTTTTTTTCAGCGCATTGTAAAGAGCTTTTTCATCGATAACCTTGCCCCTGCAGGTGTTGACGATGACGGCCTCCCGCTTCATTTTCTTGAATTCCTCTTCGCCGATCATGTGGAAGGTCTCATCCGTGAGAGGCACGTGCAGAGATATGAAATCGGCCTCTCTGAGCACATCATCAAGATCGTAGCAGCGCTTCACCCCGTTGAGCTCAAAAATGTCGTCTGCCAGGTAAGGATCGTATGCGATCACCTCGAGTCCGACACTCTTTGCCTTGGATACGAGAGACCGTCCGATGCGCCCGAGACCGATGATCCCCAGTTTTCGGTCCTTGAGTTCGTATAGAGGCTTACACACATTGTAGTCCCAGCCGCCGCCTGCCGTTTCGTTGGTCAAGGTCGACAACTTTCTATTCACTGCGAGCAGCAGGGTGAATGCATGAAGCGCAACCTGATCGGTGCAGTAGACGGGAACGTTCGAGACGACGATCCCCTGCTCGGTTGCTGCCTGAACATCGATAAAATCGTATCCCACCTCCAGGGCCAGTACGATGCTGCACTTCTCCATGATGGACATGTGTTCACGGGTGAGGGGACGGTCGATGAGAATGAGTGCGTCCGCCTGCTCGATGGCATGCTTGAATTTCCGCTCATCGAAACCCTTGAAGGGAACAAGCTCTGCATCGGCTTCCTGCGCCCGCACCTTGAAGAAGTCCATATCGAAGAACTTCATGTACACACGATCACCAGCGGTAACGATCCTCTTCTTCATCTCTCCAGTGCACCTCATCACTCTTTTCTTTTTCCGGTTGTAGCAATTTCCTTGAGCCTGCTCATGATGAGCAGATGCTGTGTGCAGAGCTTTTCGCACAGCTCACATTCCGTGCATCTTTCGGCGATACGGGGAGATATGTCCCAGTGCCACCTGAGCCGGTCCAGGAGCTCTTGCTCCTTCCCGTACAGAAGCTTGTGGTTGTAGGCATCCATGAACTTGGGAATGGGTATTCCCTCCGGACACTCATCGCAGTAGCGGCATCCCGTGCAGAGCCCGCGGAAGGACTCCTTGATGTGATCGCGCATGCGCGTCATCTCTTCTGGGGAAATTCTACGATACCCCTGTACCGCCTTCACTGCCTGTGCCACTTCCTCCCTCGTGCCAAAGCCCACAAGTGCTGTATTGATCTCCTCGTGCGAGAAGATGAACCTGAGCGCCCCCTCCACCACGGTCTCGTTTTCGCGAGTTCTGATGAAATCAAAGACTTTCGGATTCTGAGGTACGATTCCTCCACCCAGCGGGTTCATCACCACGCAGCCGAGACGGTGCTTTCTGATCGCATCAAAGGCAGCCTCTCGGATATTGAAGTTATAGGCAGAATAACCGAAGAGAACCCCCTCGAACACCCCCTCCAGGAGAAGCCCTTTGATCTGATCTCCAATAAGGTGACTGGAGACACAGATGTGTCCGATGAGCCCCTCCTCCTTCAGTTTTAAAAACGCATCGATCACACCACTTTGCTTTCGTCCCTCCCAGTCCTCCAGGGTGGTGAGGCACCATACATGGTAGAAATCTATGCAGTCCACATGCAGCCTGCGCAGCTGCGCATCCAGTTCCCGCCTGATGGAGCTTTCATCGGCTTTGAAGGTTTTGGTTGCAGAGTAGAATGGGATGCCCCGTTTCTTGAATTCTTTAAAGGCCTCACCGAAGACCTGCTCGCTCTTCGTACCCATGTAGCCGGGCGCCGTATCGAAATAGTTGACCCCCGCTTCAGCCGCATCGAGCATCATGGCTACGCACTCGCCAGTATCCCTAACGTTTTTGAAACGCATACCTCCGAACCCGAGTATGGAAACCTTCTTTCCGGTCTTTCCATAGTGGCGGTATAACATTGCCCTGTACCTGTTCAGAAATGAGCTGTTTCATATAAAAGGATGGTTTAAAACCCGTTTACATAGTAGAGGTATGCATGGGGATTGTAAAGCAGGAATTATGGAATAAGGATAGGGATAGGGATTGAATGAGGCGAATCCCAGATCGATGTCGTAGAACATATCAGGGTCTGCAATTGCATCATCAACACCCGTCACCCTCACCGTATGGAGAGTATTCCAGTCAACCGACGTAAAGGTAACACTCGAGGTGTCGACCACACCTTTACTCGGAAGCATACTCTGAATGGTGCTGAAGGTCACATCCGCCGAAGGGGGCTGATTCAGGATTATCTGAATATCCACTGACGCACCATCTTAGAAAGCATGATTCAGGATAGCGCAGATTTCAAATTTTTCAGTGCCTAGTCATACAAAATGTCGAGAAAAACATTCTCTTTCATATTGAAATGATTCCAAACTGGGATATATTGTATAATTGGGAACTATGGAAAACGTGCAGACGCAACAATTTAGTATTCTGGAGACTGTCAATGCGGAAGCACAGAGCGACTTTGTATCTTTTCTTTTTCGTAATTCCAGTACTACTCCTCCTTTTCGCGAGCTGCTCATTTACACGCTCAGACCTACTCGGGATAGCAACAGCGCAACCTGACATTCACATCATACCAAACAGTACGCACTCGTTCTCCTTCGGCACTGTTGATGTGTACGCTATTGCCAAGCAGACCTTCCACATCGAGAATGAGGGGGCGCGAACCCTCAAGATCGAGAAGCTCTACACCTCCAACACAGCCATTAAAGAGTTCGTTATAGACACCACCTACACCACGTCAAATCTCGAACCCGGTGAGACCACAACCTTCGACATCTATTTCAAACCGTCCTCAGACGTGCCGACAGGGATCGATATGCTCATAGAGAGCAATGATCCCGATGAGGGTATATATCAGTTCAGCATTAGCGGTACAGGCACCTGGAGTAGCGGCAATCCTCCCATGATACTGGTAATGCAGGGCCCAACTTCTGTGAGCCTCGGCTCTGCTGCATATGATTTCGGTCCTGTGCATGTAGGATCGAGCGCATTCATCGATTTCACTGTCATGAATGACAGCAGCGCCTATTACGACCTGGCCGTCACCGGGATCTCCTTCAAGAGCGGTGACGTTACCCAGTTCAACCGCATCGCACCAGAACTTCCAAGTAGCGTGTCACCGGGTACTGGCATTGATTTTACCGTTGAGTTCGCACCTGAAGAGGCACTGACGTATACGGTTGAAGTTGAAATCTTCAGTGATGATCCCAACTACGGCTCCTTCACCTTTTACGTGAATGGTATGGGGAATTTTGAACCAGACATCCGTGTTTTACAGGGCAGTGTCGAGGTATTTGACGGTGATACGGTGAATTATGGAACAGTTTTCAATGGCGATTTCTTAACGAAGGACATCACCATAGAAAACGCAGGCAACCTGCTCCTGAATGTGACGGGATTCTCACTAAATGACCCAAACGATCCACAGGTTTTCAGCTGCACCACACTCTTCCCCATACAGATCTCACCGGGTGGCACGGCAGCCATACCTATCGTATTTGCTCCAAACTCACCGCCCGGATCGCCCCTGGTGGCGGATGTCGAGCTCTACAGCGATGATCCCGATGAGTCGCCCTACACGTTCAAGGTGGAAGGCGTTGCGGCAGACATGCCAGCACCTGACATCAATGTGATTAATAACGAAACAGGAACTGACATACCCTCTGGTTCGGAGGGGCATGACTTTACCACCGTGGGCGTTGGCACCTCAATGACCGCCACATTCAAGATCGAGAACAGCGGCAATGCTGATCTGAACATATACGAAATATTCGTGAGCGGTGATACGACCGAATTCCACCTCGCAAACCTTCCGACACTTCCCACGGTGATTCTTCCGGGCTACAGCGTCTTGTTTGACGTTACCTACATACCAAGCGATACCGGTATAGATGTAGCCTCAGTGTACATAGAGAATGATGACCCGGACACTGAGGAAAGCCCCTATGTTTTTGACCTTCAGGCTAGGGGGGCAGTTACCGAGGTGCCGGACATACAGGTGAAGGTAGGATCGAAAAAGATCGCCAACAACGGCATCTATTACTTCAACGAAGATGATGACGCAGTCGAGTACCCCGGATCGATAGAGAGGACATTCACCATTGAAAACAAAGGTAAAGCCGACCTTTCCATAAGCGGGATGCTCATGGTGACCGGTAACGCCGATAACTTCACGGCAGACCTGACAACTCCTGTAACAGTCAAGGCGGGATCAAAGGTTGACTTCACCATCATCTTCAACCCGGACAAACCAAATGCGGGACTCGAAAAGCGCACTGCGCGGCTTCAGATTTCAAACAACGATGCCGACGAGAACCCATACAAGATCGATCTCGTCGGCTACGTCGCACTATACTGAAAACCCTGTTTTCCACTGCCATGTATGAAGAGAGGCACTCTCACATCGGAGAGCGCCTCTCTTCATATGCGATACATACCTCCCTCACTGAAGCCAAACCGATCACTTGCACATTTACGACAGCACTGAATGAAAAATATCAATTGTATTTGCAGGACATCCGTTACGCCTAGTATATTCCTCCCATGCTCTGGTTCCCCCTTGCATTTGGTGCCGCCCTGTTCTGGGCCTTCGGTCATGTGCTGCTCAAAAGGGGGTTCGACCATGTGCCTCCTCTCTGGAACAACATTCTTGATAAATTCGTCTCCCTTGTCCTGTGGACTCCCGTTGTCCTCCTTCTGAGCGGGTTTAATATCACCATTCCTCCTCTCTCGGTTGTAGTGATCATCATATCCGCCTCCGCACTCTACCATTTCTTTTTCTACGCCATATCAAAGGGGCAGATCTCATTAACCGGTACGATTGTGGCGGGATACCCCCTTTTCACCATACTGCTCTCCTACTTTTTCCTGCATGAGCAGCTCTCCCCGGTTCAGTATACAGGTATCGCACTCATACTCACGGGTGATGTTATCGTTGCCCTTCCGAGTAACGATAAGGCTGGCGTTGATGGTTTACTTAATGGCAGCAGACATGACTACACCTGGGTCCTGTGGGGGTTTATCGGGGCCATGGCACTGGGGGTAGGTGATTTTCTTACCAAGGTATCGATCAACCGTATCGGTTCATACTCCCACATATTCTGGCTCGCCCTCATAGGAAATGCGGTGGCAGGCTGCAACTATCTGATCGACAGTAAGAACAGGCCTGTCCCCCCTCTCTTTCGGCGTGAAGGGCTCCCCACCATGCTGGGCATTGTTGTCAATCTGATCGGGGCGCTATTCTTTCTTCTTGCCTTCGACTATGGCAAGGTGTCTCTCATAGCACCCGTTTCATCGATCTATCCAGCTTTTATGGTTCTGCTGGCAGTCAGGTTTCTGAAGGAGAGGATTTTACGCAGACAGTGGGTCGGAATTGCAGTTGCCATAGTGGGTCTCGTGTTAATCGGGATGGTGACCTTCTGACAGTGCTTTGGGAGCACCGAGTACTTCGGAGAGGATAATCGCCCGCTGCAGTGGTGGGAGCCGGTTGATATGCTCCCATGCAGTCACTTCAATGCCGTCATCCCTGGTCAGAGCATAGATTTGAAATTTTTCTTCCTGGTCTCTCTGCTCTTTAACAACCCGAGATTTGACTTCAGATTCAAGGGGTTTTTCCTCGATAGAAAGCTTTACCTCACTGGAAGGCTTGGTAATATCGATCATGGGTTTCGATTGATCTCTTTCCATCACAGCTTCTCGTCCAAGCTCCGTGATTTGTTCCGGTGAGCCTTCAACACGGGAAACCTCCGGCACAGCTGATTTATCACGAGGGATTTGTCCCTCACCGCCTGGCAGCGATGCCTTCTCTTCCTCAGCTTCATAGAGGGACTCTACAATGCTCTCAGCCGTCTGGGGCTGCAGTATTGACTCATGGGGCTCGGTCTGCCTAGGCTGTTCCGGAGCTTCACCGGGGACATGCGAGATGGTCGTCCCTGCTTCGGACTTTTGCCCGGCTGCCCTCCGTTTCTTGGATCGACTCGATGCCAGGCCGATTACCACGTTGAGTACAATGAAGAAGAGAAATATAAGCAGAAAAAGATACTGCACGTCTTTTACTCCTCTTTGGATTTTTCCTCACCCGAGATGCTCTGCCTCATATCCGTATCGGCCTGAATGTTTCGCATACGGTAGTAATCCATAATACCGAGATGACCCTTTCGAAATGCCTCGGCCATGGCCTTCGGCACCTCAGCCTCAGCGAGCACCACCTTGGCGCGGTTCTCCTGCACGAGGGCGACCATCTCCTGCTCTCGTGCCCTCGCTGCTGCTCTTCTCTTTTCCGCTTCAGCCTGGAATCGGCGGCGGTCAGCCTCGGCCTGGTCAGCCTGCAGCTTTGCGCCCACATTGTCGCCAACGTCCACATCAGCGATGTCGATTGAGAGGATCTCGAAGGCTGTCCCCGCATCGAGTCCCTTTTCAAGAACACGCTTTGAGATGAGGTCAGGATTTTCGAGCACATCCTTGTAGGTTTCGGCTGACCCAATGGTGGTAACGATACCCTCCCCCACACGTGCAATAATGGTCTCCTCCGTGGCTCCTCCCACGAGGCGTTCGATGTTTGCACGAACGGTCACGCGCGCCTTTGCCTTGAGCTGAATACCATCCTTAGCCACGGCATCGATGGTCTGCCGGCCCTTCTCCGGGTTTGGGCAGTCGATCACCTTGGGATTAACACTGGTTTTGACCGCATCGAGCACATCGCGCCCGGCAAGGTCAATGGCCGCTGCCTTTTGAAAGGGCAGGGGGATGTTGGCCTTGTTTGCGGCCACAAGCGCCATGCTGACCCTCAGCACATTGCCCCGGGCCAAATAATGGGTTTCGAGCAAATCCGTTTCGATCGGTATTCCCGCCTTGGAGAGCATGATGCGGCTGTCGACGATGACCGAGGGATTAACCCGGCGAAGCCACATCCCGATGAGCTTGGCTATCCCGACAGGTGCGCCTGAAAGCAGGGCTCTGAACCAGAGTCCGAAGAATTTGATGAACAGCACAATGAAGATAATCGCTATGATTCCAATGAAAATATAAAGTATTAGAAACATCTTACATCTCCCCTATTTGATCTTGATACTCATCTGCTCCCGGTAACCTGATATTACTCAGGCTCCCCTAGGCTCTTATATACAACAATAACGTGTTTCATCAAGAGGGGGTATCGTCATTTTGGGATTTGATACGCCTTACCACAACCCGGCTGCCCTCAACCTTGACCACCCGGACCCGGGTACCCTTTTCGATGAGCTCTCCCGAGGTGACGACGCTGTACCTATGACCATTGATAGTTGCCATGCCGGAAGGCCGCAGCATGGTCAATGCCTCCCCCGCCTCTCCCTCAAGTCCCTCATACCGTTCGCTGGTGTAGGAGGTGAAACCCGTCTCTCTTTGCTGCGAGAAACTCAGGATGAGCTTCTTTCCCACGAATGTCCTGGGAAACACCTTCAAACCGATTACGATCATTGCAGGTGTACCGATGAGCGTTCCCGTGAGGAAGAGTGTGCCCACCGTTGTTCCGTAATTCCGATACCCCAGAACCGTTCCCACAATCATGCAGACGATACCTGCACCACCGATCAGCCCTGCAGCGGGAACAAACAGCTCGAGAAAGAGTGCTATGAAACCTACAACAAAGAGCAGTACGGGTATCCAGATAAGCATATCAGCATTTCCTCACTATCATTCTGTTTCCACTCACCTCGATGATTTCCACCTGTTGTCCAGACTCCACGAATTCACCCTCGGTCTCAACGTAGAGGGGTTCTCCGTCGAACTCAGCCTTGCCGACGGGCCGCAGTTTCGTGATTGTAACACCGCGCTTGCCTAAGAATTTACTCTCCTCCTCTTTTGTCTGTACCGTGAAACCCTCCTCAGCCGACTGTGCGGCCCTGAGCGTCAGCCTGTTGAAGAGTTTCATCTGCGGCAGTGAATAGGCTAGTATACCGAATATGATAATCGATGAGACGGTGCTCAGGCTGACGACGAGGATGTTTCTCCTGAACAGGTCCCTCTGCCATTCGAAATCTGGAAGCACGAAGCCCTGCATGCTCAGGACGAGCGACCCCACGATGAGCGCGATCCCTGAGATCCCGGCAACGCCGAATCCCGGTATGACGAATATCTCGAGTATCAGCAGTACGAGCCCAAGCACAAAAAAGATGAGCTCCAGTGAACCGACTGTTCCCAGGAGGGCGTAGCTTGCAAATACGATTGCAAAACAGATGATGGCGATAGTTCCCGGAATCCCGAATCCCGGCGATGTGATCTCGATATACAGGGCGACAAGCCCCATGATAATGAGCATGCTCGTGAAGGCGGAACCCGTGAGAAACCCGACCACCTTGTCAGAGGGTGATTTAGCGATGTCGAAGACGTGAGGGTCCTCCAGTTCAAGAAATTCGAACAGTTCAACCCTCCGGGACAAGGTGCCCGATGAAACACCGTACCGCTCCATTTCCATGGCAGTAAGAGTGAGGAGCTTGCCCGCAGGTGAGATGAGCTTCCCCTCTTCCACCACCTGTCCCGTCTTCTTCGCCTCGCGACGCGCCTCCTGGAGCTCCTCTGCTGTCAGGACCCGAAG
>CBFDDP010000003.1:0-65780 GCA_965603595.1 uncultured bacterium | reverse complement strand
GCAGAGAGCACGGCCACACGCGGACGCTCCAGGCCCATCACCACCCGCGCTACCTCAACGGCATTTTCGATCAGGTTGACCATGCGGCCGAAATTGCACACCGTGGTGACACCGGCATCGGTAATGACTATGGGTCGTCCATCGGCTACCGGCGCTGCTTCGACAACAGTGGCCAGACTCACCGTGGGACGTACCGCGAGCCTGATGATGTGCCGGTTGATAACCGGTGTCGATATACCCCCCTTGAGCACGATATCGATGCTTCCATCCTGTATGAGTCCTATGGTCTGGCGAGCGATACTCTCATCATCATCTGCAGCAACGATGTCCTTCGCAGCTATGTCAATACCGACTTCCTGCACAGCATGGATAACCTGGTCCCTATCACCGACCAGAATGATGCGGTCTATGATCCCATGATCACGTGCCGATTCGACCAGCCGGAGGTCTTCAATACGATGTCCTCCGGCAATTACCACGGTGGACGCCTTCATGGCCCCTGCAATGTCCACGAGATCTGTCACCGAATGAAGCTCCGGGACAGACCCCCGATTATCACTCCTCGTCAAACTCCACCGCTCCTTTCTCTCCGACCACTCACGCTCCCTGCATATTCGAAAGCATTTTGTAGCTCCCGTGCTCCGTGAGAGCTCCGTGGATATTTCGATACACGTCGTAGAGTCCATCATATTTCTCGACATGCTCTCTGATGGGTAGGATAGCCTCCTCGTAGTGCACGATATGCGAAACACCCTCTGCTGCATCCCTGAACACACCGGCACCCACACCACCAAGTATCGCAGCACCGAGGGTTGTGGCCTCCGACACCTTCAGCTTGTAGATCTCAACATCGAACATATCTGCCATGACCTGCTGCCATGCAGGTGAGTTTGCAGCTCCTCCTGTTGTTGCCAGCCTTTTGATTTCGACGCCGATATCCTGCATGGCCCGGTAAATATCCTTGGCCTCCAGGGTAATGCCCTCCATAACCGCCCGGACAAGATCACTCTTCGTGTGGGCAAAGGTAAGCCCGGCGAAGACCCCCTTTGCATGCACATCCCAGTAGGGACATCCAGAGCCGTTCAGAAAGGGGAGAAAGACGATGCCATTGGCGCCGACAGGGCTCTTTCGCACATGCTGCTCCATAAGGGCGTAGGGATTCTCCCCGATGTCATCTCCCCAGGCCCGCTCAAGACCTCCGAGCTCGTCTCTGAGCCATCGATAGCTGCTTGCCGCACCCAGCTGTATCCCCTCCACATCGTACAGACCCCACGCACCTGAAGCCGGCACCATCATGATGCCGCTTTCGGGAAGCACCGGCTTCTCTGTGGCCACAACGAGTACTCCCGAGGTGCCGAGTGTGAGTTCGGCAAACCCTGGTTTGACGACACCCGCACCGATCGCTGCGCACTGCTGATCGCCCGTTCCCGTACTGATGGGCGTACCCTCTGCGAGTCCCGTACGCTCCGAAACCTCTTCGGTGATCTTGCCCACCAGGGTTCCGGGTTTCACGAGAGGCGGCAACTTTTCCCGGTCGATGCCATAGGTCTCGATGATTTTTTCAGACCAGCGGAGCTCATGCACATCGATGAGGCTCGAACAGCATGCATTGGTGACCTCGCAGCAGAACTCATCTGCACCGAAACGGTACAGCACATAATCTGGCATGAGTGAGATATACCGCGCCTTCTCATACCGCTGCGGGTCGTTACGCATGATCCAGATTACCTTGGAAAATGAGAATGTTGGTGTAATGGGCATGCCGAGGATCTGATACAGCTCGCGGGCAGGTATCTTTGACTCAATGTACTCCATCTCCGAGAGGGCCCGGTTGTCCTGCCAGCCGTAAAAGTTTCCGCCTATAACCGACATGTCGCCATCTAGAAGACAGAATGTGGCTCTCTGTGTGGAGAAACCGACTGAGATGACCTTCTTAGGATCGATACCTGAGTTGGCAAGGGCTTCGCGGCAGGCCTCGAAGGTCTTCTGTATGACGAGCTCTGCATCCTGCTCCACCCAGTTCGGCTTCGGGTATAAACAGGGGTATTCCCGGTAACCGCTGCCGAGAAGGTTCCCCTTGAGATCCACAACGAGCGCCTTTGCACCGGTAGTTCCCACATCGATACCAACGAGATAATCGGACATGTGCAATTTCTTCCTCCCTTTCATCACGCTGAAGGATGGCATATTGCTCAGCTGTCCCCCTCAGAACCAACACCTGAAATCATTGCTTCCGCGAGCTCCAGGTCTATAACGAGTATATCGAAAATATTTCCACGCAGTACGGCCCTTGCTATTTCCACCTTTCTCAGGCCATAGGCGATGCCTACCACATTGTGTATCTTGACTATCTCGGAAATCGGCAGGGCGATGACCCTGTCGTATATTTTGTTGGGCACATGTGCGCCCTCTCTGTCGAGAAAGTCGAGGTTCACGTCACCTACAATCCCCCTGCTCCTGAGATACTCGATCTCTTCATTGCTGAAAAGCCCGTACTTGACATAGGATGACTCGGGTCCCAGATCACTGAAACTGAAGACGGCACATCTCAGACCCTTCAGCAGCTCAAAGATCTCTTTCGTGTTACTGTCCTCCAGCAGCACCTCCTTGGTTTTTTTACTGTCGAGGATTGCAGGAGCATTGATCACATAACTGATGCCGCCGAAAACATCGGCCAGGGATTTGGCTATTGAGTTTGTGTGAATTCCCCGCTCGATCCTGCCCAGGCCCCCGCACATGGGTACAACCTTGACATCGATCTGCTTCGGAGAGTCCATGAGGGCTATAACCTCCTTGAGCGTAAGACCCCAGTTCACGCCGATGCTGTCGCCGTCCCTGAGAATACGATTCAGCACGCCCGTAAGGCTCGTCGCAAGTTCCTGAAATATCCCCTGGACGTTGTCGTGGGTGGGAATAACGATGCACTCCTTCAGGCCGTAGCGTTTCTCGATGCACCGCTCGAGCTCCTGATAGCTCTCCTTGGAGTAGTTCACCTTGATCTCAACGATATTCATCTCGCGTGCCTTTTTCAGGTACCTGGAGACCCTGACCCTGTTGATGTTGAACTTTTCCGCGATCTTGTCCTGATTCATGTCCTCCAGATAGTAGAGATGTGCAATCTTGGGGAGCAGTTTTTCCATTTCAAGTTCATTCATCTGTTCAGCCTCGATTCCGATTCACGTCTAAACGAGGTATTCCCGTGGATTTTCGAGTATCTTCCTGAGATCCGCAAGGAACAGGGCGCCCACAGCACCGTCAACCGCCCGGTGGTCACATGAAAGCGTCACCTTCATTCTTGTCCCCACAGCGAGGCTGCCCTCTCTCACCACGGGCATTTCCTTGATAGCTCCTGTCGTACATATCATAGCCTGGGGAGGATTGATGATGGAGAAGGACCCGTCCAGACCGAATACACCGAGATTCGAGATGGTGAAGGTTCCCCCCAGTCCCTCATGGGGGCGGAGCTTCCTGTTTCGTGCCTTCTGAACAATCTCCTTTGTTTCCCGGCTGATGTCAGAGAGGCTCTTTCCCCTGCAGTTTCTCAGAACCGGTACGAGCAGGCCACCCTCTATGGCCACAGCGATGTTGATGTTGATCTCCAGATACCGGCGGATCTTACCGTCAGCATAGGAGACGTTGCACTCGGGGTGCATTTCCAGTGCCACTGTCACGGCTTTCACGATCATATCGTTGAAGCTGATCTTCATGCTGTTCAGCTCACCGCGCAGCAGCGCCGCTTCCTCCATATCAATTTCATCGAAGAGATAGAAGTGCGGGATAGTCAGTTTGCTCTCGAGCAGCCTCTGTGCGATGACTTTTCGTATGGCTGGAGCTGTGAATTCCTCATAGGGAGGTTCAAAATCTATAGATCCCCTGCTCTGTTGCATCCATCAATCCTTTCATTGAGACCATCAATTCAGTAAACGAAAAGCACCTCGATGCACCCATTGAAGCACTTCTCGATTTCATTAGATCATCATCCCCTGCCTTCCGAACCCAGCAAAACCATTTTTTCCTCTATCAGCTGGGCATGGCGCTCAAGGGCACGGGGAAAAATCCTGTGAGGAAACTTCTCACTCTCGTCTGCCTCCGCCAGTGATTCCCGTAAACCGTCCATGAAGGCAGTGCGGGGTTCAGCACCGATATTGACTTTGGTGATCCCCCGGTCAATAGCCGCCTGCAGATCATTCGGCGGTATGCCGGAGCCGCCATGCAGCACCAGGGGCACATCAACTCTCGAGCCTATTGCTGCCAGACGATCAAGGTCCAATCTGGGGGCTCTTTTATAGTAACCATGCGCATTTCCGATAGCTACCGCCAAGGCATCTATCCCCGTATCTCTCACAAAAACTTCCGCTTCATGCTCATCAGTGTAGAATGCTTCATCCGGCTCAGAGCCGTCCTCTTCCCCCAGAACACCAATCTCACCCTCAATTGAAACACCGGCACTATGGGCTAACTCTGCAGCCCGGGCCGTGAGTGCAATGTTTTCCTCAAGCGGGAGATGTGAACCATCGATCATGACACTTGTCGCTCCCAGTCTGATAGCCCTTTCAACAGCCTGTACATCCTTCGCATGATCTATGAAAATCGCCACAGGCACTGAGACAGCAGCGGCAAAGGAAACACAGAGCTCGTAGAGCTGCCTCTCGCCTGCAAAATCAAGCTCTGGCTGCCAGAGAGAAATGATAACCGGTGAACGCATCTTCTCTGCGGTGAGGGTGATGTTCTTCGCTGAATACACATCCCATGCATTGAAAGAGCCTATTGCGTATTTTCTCTCCTTTGCATCAGCAAGCATTTTTTGAAAGGTGCTGAGTGACATTGCAGTCTGCTCCTCCTCTTCCAAAGATCAGGAAATAGAGACAGAAGTACACTTGAAGCTGTGGACACTTTTCCCGGTATGCACAGCTTCTGCATTGGGTTATTCCGCAAGTGCCTCTTTGATACCCCGAGCAATGCGCTCGGCGTTGGGCATGTTCTCCACCTCGAGCGGATGGGACATGGGCGGCGGTACATCGTACCCTGACACGATTCTCACCGGGCATTTCATATCGCTGAAGCAGTTCCTGGTAATCTCATGGGAGATATGGCTCGCGAACCCTCCCGTGTAGGGCGCCTGTGTAACGATCACCCCCCGGCCAGTCTTCTTCACCGACTTCGTGATGGTTTCCACATCGAGCGGTACGAGTGTCCTCGGGTCAACAATCTCCACATCGATACCCTCCTGTGTGAGCAGCTCTGCAGCTTCCTTGGTGATGTTCACCATCTGCGAGTAGGCAACCACCGTGATATCCTTGCCTTCCCTGACCACATTCGCCTGTCCGAAGGGAATGGTGTATTCCTCTTCGGGAACAACATTTTTCTCCAGGTACACCCATTGATGCTCGATGACGCACACCGGATTGTCGTCTCTGATCGCTGTTTTCAGAAGACCCTTCAGGTCATAGGGATTGGAGGGAATGGCAACCTTGAGTCCGGGGAATTGCGTGACAATGGACTCGAGGCTCTGTGCATGCTGCCCCGCGTATCCCTTGCCGCCACCGATGGTGGTACGGATGGTGAAAGGTATATCCGACTGCCCACCGAACATGTACCTGGTCTTGGCCGCCTGATTTCCCACCTGATCCATGGCCATGAGGATGAAGTCGATGTACATGAGCTCCACAACCGGCCGCAACCCCGCCATGGCCGCGCCAACCCCTGTTCCAATGATAGCCGCTTCGGATATGGGGGCATTGAAGATGCGCTTTGGACCGAAGGTGTCGTACAGTCCCAATGTTGCGTTATAGGCCCCGCCGTAGGCGGCAACATCCTCGCCCCAGACTACCACTCTGTAGTCCCGCATCATCTCCTCGTTGAGCGCCTCGAGTACCGCATGTCTGCCGAGCAGCATCCCCTCGCTGTCCCTCTTGATTCTCCGGAAGGGTTTGAGTATGGTTTTTGTCCTGTACTCGTCTCCGACATTGTCTGAAGTTGTATCGGCATACAGGCCCCACCCCATGTCCTTGATCTCGGGAAACCTGCTCTTCGTAGCCATCATGGTGAGTTCCTTGAGCTTCTCGCGCATCTCGTTGAACATCTGGTCAGCTTCAGCCACGGTGATGATGTCATTTGCCTCGAGCTCTCTCTTGTACCAATCCACCGGGTCGTGGGTCTGCCAGGCCTCGGTTTCCTTGTTCGTCCGATAGGATGTTCCCTTGTCCTTGAAATTGTGGCCCCAGTACCGGTAGGTGTTCGCTTCGATGAGCACCGGTCCCTCTCCATTGAGGCAGAGCTCCTTGGCGCGCCTGACAGCGTCACGAACGGTGAGTATATTCATACCGCAGATGGTCTCAGCATGCATGGCCACGTCGTTGTAGGCAGCACCGCGCTGGGACAAATACTCGATATTCGTCACCTCACCCTTCTGCTGTCCGGTCATGCCGTACTGGTTGTTTTCAACGTAAAAGATTACGGGTAAACCCTTCTCAAACTGCGCCATGGTGGCAAAGTTCATGGACTCGTGGACCACTCCGTTGTTCATGGCGCCATCGCCGAAGGCGTTGATCACTACCCTCTGCTCCTCGAGCAGAGAGGCGGCCAGTGCTGCACCGGTGCCGATAGGCGAACCACCGCCGACAATTGCATTGGCGCCCAGGTGACCCACCGAAAAATCGGCTATATGCATTGCACCGCCGCGGCCGTGGCAGTAGCCTGCCTGCATGCCCAGTGCTTCTGCAATCATGCGGTAGAGGTGATAATCGACAACCGCTTCGAGGAGGTCCTTGTATCCGCCAGCGTCGAACTCGTTCTCCTCAGCCGTGCTGAGCACCTGCTTCAACTCTTTTTCACTCATCGCGTAATAGGCGAAGAGCCCCTTGGCGAGACAGTGCCCGTGTGCCCTGTGATGCACGGCGATGTAGTCGTCCTTGGTTAGCGCACTGACGGCACCGCTCTGCGATGCCTCCTGCCCCACACTGAGGTGTGTGGAACCCCGAAACTCGAAACCCTCATAGGGTACGAAACGCTTGCTGTCAAGATCCCTGATGGTGTACTCGAAGGCACGCTGAATGATCATGGCCTTGTACAGCCTCAGGGCTTCGTCTTTGGTGATAATGCCCTTGTCCAGCTCGTCCTTCAGATCGGGATTGTATCGATACAGTGCGATCTCCGGCAGTTTCAAAGTCGCCCGCTCATCATGACAGGGCATGACATCGATCTCTTTCATATCTTCCTTCCTTTCCTAATCATAAACATTGGATTCTACCTATTGTCCAGCTCTACTAATAAAATTCCCGTAAAAGCTCCAGTATCCTGTGCTCTGTGAGAGCTTTTGGATTTGCAGCCAGGTTCACCGTGTTCGTGGATACTTCGAAGCCGATCCGTTCCAGATCTTTCTCCCTGATGCCAGCCTCCCTCATCCGAACCGGTATCTTCAGATCACTGTAGAGCCTGAGCAGTGCATCCTCCAGATCCTTCGAGCGGTCCAGAGCCCATGCAAGGTCCTCGAACTGCTCTCTGCAGACCTCCCTGTTCGAGCGCACGTGGCAGAGCAGGCCAAGGGCGCATCCGGTTCCATGGGAGATATGGTAAAATGCGCCAAGGACATGGGAAATAGCGTGTCCCAGTGCAAGGCCCTTGGTAAAGGCGATACCGCCGAACGCGGCGGCCATGCACATGTCCCTTCTAGCCTCAATGTCGTCACCGTCGTTGTAAGCCCGCCGCAGGCTTTTGCCTATGAGCTTCACGCTGTAGAGGGCGAGGGCCTCATAGTAGGGGTGGTACTCCTCGTTCATACCCACATAACCCTCGACACAGTGCGAGAGTGCATCGATACCAGTCTCAGCGGTGATTGAGGGAGGCATGGTACGGCACATGAGTGGGTCGATCACTGCAAGCCGCGGCACCATGTAATCACTCATAATGGTGAACTTCACGTTCCGGTCCGGGTCGGTGATGATTGCATACTGGTTTGTCTCGGAACCCGTGCCCGACGTGGTGGGAACAGCTATGATCGGCGGAAGCGGCGGCTTGATCTTTGCCTTGCCGCCCACCATATTCTCGAATTCCCTGAGAAGTCCCCTTTGCGACACCCTGACGGCAGTGGCCTTTGTCGTGTCAATGGAGCTTCCCCCGCCGATGGCGATGAGCCCGTCGCATCCATTATCCTGGTAGAATTTGGCTGCCCGCTCGATTGAATCCACGGGCGGATCCGGCTCAACCCGGGTGTACAGGACGGAGGCAACACCGCTTTCCTCGAGCATGTCCCGTATCTCAGCAGTTTTTCCCAATTTCTCCATAACGGGATCTGCAATGATCTGCGCCTTTGTCATGCCACGTCGCGCAGCCTGCGCGCCGATCTTTTTGTACACCCCGACACCGAAGAGAAATTGCGGCTCCTTGGGAAAACGCACCTCCCATATCTTCTCGGGCTCCCTGTACACCTCCATGAGGTCCCATATCTTTTCGATCTCCGACTGTTCGACATCGAATACATGCCCGGTCGGCGGCAGAGGCTCGTTTTTAAGAAATTCAGGAAAGGAATCGTGAGCACTGCTGAACTCGGCCTTTTCGTTGAAGTTAAGCTCGTCGCGCAGGTTCTGCTTTGCCACCTCGAGTATGTCATCGGGCGTAGTGTCCGCACCGAACCGTGCTCTCAGGAGGTCGGACACGAATCTGTAAATCGACGCCTGCCCTCCGGGTACCGAGTTTAGGCAATAGCCGAAGGTATCGCAGGCAGCAGCCCGGAGCTGAAATCGCAGAGAGTTTACCACCTGCCCTTTCTTTTCAAGGGGCTGCCTGTAGGTTAGCCCGGCCGTGTGGTCCGCACCCTGGGGGCTGGTTGCATAGGTGACACCCATGGCCTTAACTGCACGGGGATCATGTGCGGGCAGGGCCTGGCCCTTGAAAGCCGGGATCCGCGACACCCCGAAGGCTTTGGCGGCCGACACCACTCCATTTCCTATAGTGCGTCCAAGTTCTGTCCCCCGCTCCATCTCCTCGAGCAGTGCGAAGACCGTGTCAGGGTCTCCCGGTTTCATCTTTCCCGCTTCACCCGAAACGCCGATGGCTGAACCGATCTCTATAAAATCGACCCCCAGATCATCACATATGTGTTTGAACTGCGCCACCCGGTCGGTGTCGGCGATACCCAGGTTGGTGCCGATCATACTCACCGCCTCATACTCGTAGGCAGAGGTCTTGTGGCCCTGCTCATCAAAGTAGATGATGGAGCACTGTACAACGCAGCCGGGCATACAGGCATGCATCTTGCCATGCCGCTCCCACACCTTCCGCCGCGTGACCTCACCTGTAACCTTTTCGAAGTCCCGGGGTCTCCCGGTCCGGTAATTGTCTCCCGGCATGGTACCCTGATAGCTGTTTGAGGCGATGGTGAAGGGTGTGCCTTCTGTGGCAAAGAGCCCGCACACCACATCCTTCTTGATCATAGTGACCCAGTCGCGGACCGTGTTCCTGTACAGCTCCTTATCTGCCAGGGGCGGGAATGCGCAACCTGTATCGTCGATGAGAACAGCCTTGAGGCCCTTTGAGCCCATAACAGCACCGAGTCCGCCCCGCCCTGCATTGCGGGAGGGGTCGCCGTACATGTCGGTGAGAAAAACGGATGCACCCCTGTACTTCCTCTCCCCGGCCACACCGATACCCATGATTGCGGGATTGCCGTCCACATTCTCGTAGACCCGTTGGACCAGATCATAGACCTTCATCTCCCTGTACTCATCAGCGGCTATGAGTTCTGCCTCCCCCTTTGAGACCTTCAGGCAGTAGAGCTTTCCATTTTCAGGGATGTCTTCAACGATGATTGCCCGAATACCGAGACGGTCGAGCTTCTGTGCTGCCGGACCTCCTGCATTCGCCTCCTTGATGCCCAGTGTCAGCGGGCTCTTTGCTCCCACCGATATTCTTCCGAGCTGAGGGGCATTGGTACCCGCCAGGGGACCACAGGCAAAGATAAGTCTGTTCTGTGCACCAAAGGGGTCTGCATCGGGGGGGACTTCACGGTTCATGATACGGGCCACAAGGCCCCTGCCACCGATGAGCAGCCACTCCTCGGGAAGCGGTTCATACTCCGCTGTGAGGGACTGCATGTTTACACGGAGTATTTTCAGATTATGTGCACTCATTACATGCAACTCCTTTCAGAACAGCGTGTGCATCAATGTACTTCTCGGGCGTACCCTAAGGAATTCATTAAAAATGTCAACCATCCTTCGAGCAGGTATCCGGGGCTTCACACACACAGTCTGTAGAGCTCAATGATGACATCCCGCGTGTATTCCTTTTGCATCCCCCAGGTCTCGGCAAGTTTGCACGCTATGTCAGTTATCCTGTCAATGTCAGATTCAGGGATGCCGGCCTTTGCGAAGGAGACGGGGCTTCCGATCTTGTCGAACCAGCTTTTCAGAGCCTCTATGCCCTTTTTGGCCGCAGCGCCCTGATCCTTTTCCTCTATGCCAAACACGTTGCGGCCGAACTGGGCAATCTTCGAGCTGTCCTTTTCAGCCTTCCATGTCAGCCATGCCGGTATGGTGATGGAGAGGCCGGCACCGTGGGCAATATCGTAAATACCGCTCAGCGGGTGCTCGATCAGGTGCATGGGCACGCCCCAGCCGCCGATGCCCGAAGGGCCCAGGCCGTTCCATGCAAGGGTCGCTGCCCACATAAAGGTTGCACGGCCCTGATAATCCCTGGGGTCTTTAAGAATACGCTCTGTACACTCAATGATAGTCTTGACCAGGTTTTCCACATAACCGTCCTGAATGGGGGTCCAGCTGTCTTCACCGGTGAAGTAGCCCTCGATGAGGTGGGATATGGCATCAACTGCGGAGTATGCTGTGTAATCGGCCGGGATGGTAACAGTCACTGTGGGATCGAGTACAGACACTTTTGGAAAGAGCGGATCGCTTCCGCGGCCGACCTTTTCAGTGGTCTGATCATTGGTTACCACAAAGGTGGGATTCATTTCCGTGCCCGTGGCTGGAATGGTGAGAATATCCAGTAACGGAAGCGCCTCTCCTACCTCGGTGTCGCCGAGCAGGAAGCCCCAGATACTCCCCTCCATCATGGCCCCGGCAGCGATCGCCTTCGACTCGTCGACCACACTCCCGCCACCGACAGCGAGTATGAAATCGACCTTTTCCTTTTTCGCAAGATCGACGCCACCCTGTACATGGGACAGTATCGGGTTGGACTTCACACCCGAATACTCGACAAAGGTAATGCCCGCATCATTGAGCGATTTCACGACGGTATCGTACACGTCGTTCTTCTTGATGCTCGACTTGCCGTAGACCATCAGGCATTTCTTGCCGTACTGCTTTGCCTCTTTACCGATTTCCTTGACCCTGTTTTCACCGAAAATGATCCTGGTTGGATTGTGAAATTCAAAATTTCTCATGGCCCCTCCACTCATGGGTTCGAATTACATTTTTTCATATTATGCAAAATTGTTCATTTTTAGTCAAGGGAATTCATTCCCATTTGCACTATACCTTGCACTGAGACTTTTCTATATTCTGTGCATGATGTACATATACTGAAAGGGGGCCTCTTATAAAATGACAGCGCGATTTACGGAAAGGTTTGTCGGTAAAGTCGCTATTGTAACGGGTGCGGCGCAGGGCATGGGCAAGCAGGTGGCGCTTGATTTGACCTCCGAAGAAGCGCGGGTTGTTATATGTGACATACTTTCCGATCTCCTTGAAGAGACACGGAAGGAGATCGAAGAACTCGGTGGAGAGTGTCTGGCTCTCATCTGTGACGTTACGGACAGAAAACAGATCGATGATATGGTGCAGAAAACCGTCGACGCCTTTGGCAGGATTGACATCCTCATCAATAATGCGGGACTGCTCACCCCTGGTACTATTGAGGGTACGACGGATGAACTCATCGACAGAACCCTGAATATCAATGTGAAGGGGGTGCTCTACGCCATCAGAGCCGTGACGCCGATTATGAAGAAACAGAAGTATGGTAGAATCGTGAACGTGTCATCCATCACCGGTAAGGCGGGAGATAATAAAACAACCTTCGCCTACGGAGCATCAAAGGGTGCCGTGATCTCTCTCACACGATCTACTGCACGTGCTCTTGGTCCCTTTGGTATAACCGCCAATGCCATCGCACCCCACGCAGTGATGACCAGCCTCATGCACTACTGGGACGATGAGAAAAAGCGAAGCGTTGCGGAGAAGATACCGGTTCGAAGGCTTGGAACCGTGCAGGACATGTCATACCTCCTGATGTTCCTGGCCTCTGACGAGTCGTCGTTCATCAATGGTGAGACGATCAATATAAACGGCGGTTACTACATGGATTGAGTTTACCCATGGATACCCTGTATATCCTATCTCTTTCTTCACAGCACAGCTTCCCTCACAAAGTTCTCCATCTCATCGGTTGCCTTGCTGAATGATTTTGCCGTTGCAATGGTTGCAGGATGGGAGTTGAACTGTGGGGGCTCCATGCCCTCCGCATCATACGCTTCCCTGAAGTACTGAAACTTGTTCAGCCTGTCCAGAATCTCATCCGGAACCGGCTCTTTCCATGCATCCGGATCATACTCCAGCTCCCTGTACTCGTCATCTACGAGGTTGATATATTTCGGTGGGCAGGTGAACACTGCATGCACGCCCGCGAGCTTCTCAAAGTGCCAGAGCTCCTTCTTTCCGTCCACCACGGGTCCGGGTCTCATTGAACAGATCAACATTTTGCTCGGGTAATCACCTTCAGATAAATACTTAACCGCCTTTTTAAATATTGCGATGCCTGCCCATCTCTTGTCCGCCTCGGTAATTTCCATCCCCAGCTTTTCAGCCTCCCTGTCAAAATCACCGAGCTCTTCATATCTCCCCGTCATTGATGTAATCACACTTCTCCAGCGGTTGAGGTCCACTCCATGGCTCTTTGCCTTTTCGAGCCCCTCTTTAACGGCCTTGGCCACTGCCACAAACTGCGGTAACACAAATGCAAGGGTACAGTTTGTTGCTATACCCTTCGATGTCAGATATCTCAATACCCTCACACCCTGTTCGGTTCCTGGTATCTTTATCATTATATTCGAGTTCATGCCAGCAAGTTCTAGAGCCTGTCTCTTCATCGTCTCTTCATTTTCATATTCCCTTGGATCTACCTGACCTGACAAATATCCATACTTGAATCCTGATTGCCTGAATACTCCAAGATATTTCTCTGCCCCTCGCTTCACAATCTCCTTATACATCATCCACCAGAGCGTTTTGACACTCGCTTTCGAATTTCTCCTCCTCTGCTCGCTAACCCACTCCCGCCAAAACCCCGGGTCATCCTTTATCACAGCCCCTGATAACGGTGGATTCGTGGTAACTCCCCGAAAAAGCTGCTCCATTGGGCGATCAGATATATAATACCTGTCAAGTACCTCCTCCTCTGCCTCCCTTTCGTTTAATGGCCTTGCCTTTATGCGAGCCTTCTTCCATGAATCAAATACCAGAGGAGATGAATCCCACCATATTTCAAGCGTATCTCCCGTTTCATTGAATTTTTCCATTGAACTCATTTTGTCCTGCATAATTTACCCCCTCATTTTTCTCATCAAGACACATTAATTCACATTGATCATCATCCCCCCATCAACAACTATGCACGAGCCGTTCACCATCTCCGCCTCGTCTGAAGCCAGGAAGGAGGCAACGGCGGCAACGTCTTCAGGTCTCAGAAGCCGCCCAGTGGGGACCTTGTTGGCTACCTCTTCTTTGACGCCTGGGTAGAGTTTTTCAATGATATCGGCACTTGGTGTATCGACAAATCCCGGACATATGGCATTTACGGTGATACCCTTTGGTCCCAGCTCAAGGGCAAGCGATCGCGTGAGGCCTGCAATTCCATGTTTAGTAGATACATATGGAGAGAAATTGGGATCACCGACAAAGGAATCTATTGACCCCATATTGATAATTCTACTACTCTTATTTTTTAACATATGAGGAAGCGCGTGCATGACGCATAAAAAATGCCCTTTCATATTGATATCAAAAACATGATCCCAATCCGCCTCTGTAATTTCCGTGATTGGGGCAATCTTTCCATTCGTACCCGCATTGTTCACAAGAACATCTATGCCGCCATACGACTTCACACATGTTTCAATCAAGGTTCTCACCTCGTCTGACCTGGAGACATCTGCTCTTACAGCAATGGCCTGTGACCCTTCCTTTTCGATTTCAGCGACAACGTCCAGAGCTTTTTGTTCAGATTTTGAGAAGTTAACCACAACATTGGCACCATCTCTTCCGAGTCGGATTGCAATCCCTCGCCCAATACCATAGCTTGAACCTGTTACAATTGCTGTTTTCCCCTCCAGCTTTTTCATTGCTGACCTCCTTATGTTTTAAAATCAGGGAGCTATGTACATCAGTGCTCTTCCATTGAGAAATCGAAATGCCTTCAGGACATCGTTTTTGAAAATATTGTTCCCGATTCAACAGGAGTGGTCCATACCGTCATATTCTGTTTTTCCAGCGAGCCATCTCTTTTTTTTCTTATTTTCAAAAGGGAGCCAGGAAAATGCATCGTCGGTTTTCTGAACAATGTTTCCCTCAAGGATGTTCGATGCCACTGACCTGCGAAAAACACAACCTCAGTTCTCCTGGCTTTCATTATATCGTGGGGTCCTATGGTCACTGCGAAAGGCGGTATTGCAGTTCTATCACCGCAGCCTGCGACAAGAGCATCCATGTCCACAGTCGATGTTTTCACGAGCACCAGCCTTGTTCTATCTTCGAGATATTCCTCCTCTGTAACTTCCACATGGTTGAAGTTTGGATCTTCGTTGAATGCGATATGCCCTTCAGGTCCTACCGCAGCCAAACAGAGATCCACACCATCCGGAGCGTGTGTATCAAAGGCCCTGTCAATTTCATCGTAACTATCGTGCCTCGGAAAATGCATATGATCAATCGGCATTCTGAGCTCCGGACGAATGAGCTCATAGAAGTTTCGCATCATATCACCCTTGAAGGACATGGGGTGTGATTCTGGGATCGTTCTTCCATTTCTATCCAGGAATTCGTCCATGTTGAACGTCCAAAGGTTCTTCAAATTTACCCCGCGCTCATTGACCTTCTTCGCAAACACAGGATACTGCTGCGTTGGGCCCACGGGCAAAATCATTACCACCTTTTCTCCCGCCCTTTCCTGTATGAATTGCACCATCATCTCCGCAAAAGCATCGTAGAGCCTTTCATAGTCAGGCAGAATATGCAGGGAGATACCGGAACGTTTCTCCAACTCCTCTGGTGGAAGCTGCTGTACCTCCTCCCTGGTCATATCTCTGCCATCTTTGTCGTGATATTCTCTTTTCATGATGACTCCCCCACTCGGTTTACTCTTCAATCTTTGCAAGTGTCAGCATACGTTTTGGGTTCTCAACAACGATGGAGTGTATCTGTGCATCCGTGATGCCCCTCTGCTTCATCCAGGGGATGATGTGTTCAATAATGTGGGCATAGCCGTAACCGCCGTATCGTACATACTTGTGTTTGAAACAACAATCCTGAGAAATAAGGATTCTATCCAAAAAACCCTCTGCGATGAGTTCTCGAATGTAGTATATCCGCTGTACTTCACTCGGCATTTCAAGGAGCCTCTCCTCATGCGTAAAGCACTCAATGGGAAGGGCGGGATGTCCGAAGGTATCAAATTCTATATAGCAGCCCGCAATCGCAAGTTCTCTAATCGTCTCTTTTTTAAAACCGAAGTGACCTGAATGGCTTATGACTACCCTGGAAAGGTCCGCTCCCGATTCTTCCAGTATAGCTTTTGTCTCCATGAGAAGCTCATCACTTCTGCTTGGATGAATGTTAACTGCAGCACCGGTTTTTCTCTGTGCAATGGCGCTTGCACGGAGCACCTTCTTTTCACCCTCATCAAGAGGTATCGAACATCCAACCTCGCCAATTATACCTGCCCGTATCCCTGATTGATCGACCCCCTCTACAATGTCCCTCACGATTTCATCCGCTATTTCACTCTCGTTTTTCTCTTTTAAATCAGCGGGATGCGAGCAACTCACATAATAGCCAGCTCCCATCACAATATGCAAACCAGTAGCCCGCGCTATCCTCTTCAACCCGTGCGGGTCCCTGCCGAGACCTATGCAACTCATATCAACAACCACGGCACCGTCCGCATTTTTAAATCTCATTAATTCGTCTCGTGCAAGCTCTTCATCCTTCATGAGAAGATCATCCCTGTTTCCCATCAGATGAGTATGGACCCAGTAGAGGTTCTCAATTGATACCGGCTGGTTCGCCATTCGCTTTTCAGTGGTTTTCGTTGGTTCTACGAAATAAGCGGTCATGTCGGCGAGAACATGTTCATGGGGCAATACGATGCCAAGTGAATCTGTATCAACTGGACCGAGTACGGTGAGTACTTTTCCTTCCAAATCACGGGGTCTCAATTTTCACTCTCTCCTCAATCCACTTACTCTCTTTATTCAAAACTTATAGTATTCAGTCAAGATTAGACATCAATGATTTGTTTTGTGGGCTTCTCAAATTCCAAAAAATAAATTTGGGGATTACATATCCATTATCACTGCATGTAAGTTCAATTGCAATCCCCAAACATTGAGACCAAAAGATTACATCGCGATATCAAGCGGCACTACGAGCACTTCACCCAGTCTGTTGTTCTCGATTGTGAAGAGAAGCGTCGGATTCAGCCGTACGCCATCAACAATCTTCATATGACCGAAGATGCTCTCAAAACTGCAGTTGTTCATATAATTTTTGATGGAAATCCTCTCCTCTTTCAGCTTTGCGGGATTCCCGGTGATCTTGAGATCTTCGAAACACTTCTTGATGATGTAGAGCTCATCATACCCCTTCCACACCATCATGAATGATGCGGGGGAGCCAAAAGACTCCTCGTGACGCTTTGACAGATTCTGCCATCTCGGGTTTGTTGAATTGGGATCATACCACATCCAGACGTAACAATCATCCAGGTACCCCTCCCCAATCTGCCAGAGCTCCGGGACCGGAGCCGCCTGCGAGAGCAGAAACTTTGACTTGTCGGTCCACCCGCGTTTGTGAAGCTCAACGATTATCTTTGCAATACCTTCAGGATGACTCGTAAAAATCATTCCATCCGGGTTCTCGCCGAGAGCACGTACGGCAATTGGACCGTAGTTAACGGTATCGTAGGGAACAGCAATGTCAACCGTTTCTATGTCGTGATCGTGAAGCGCACTGTTCTCTGCCTCGGCAATGCTCATCCAGGTCCCACTCTGCGGCGCAGTAAAGTGAACGACCTTCTTCATACCGGGCACGATCTCAACCCACTTGTACACTGCCGCTCTTGACTGGTCCCTGTCGTTTGCCAAAAAGCAGAGAGTGTATGGCGCAAACTCCCGTGCCATGGGGTATCCGGCCAATGTACACATGCTGTACACACCCTCTTCAACAGCAAGTGGGACGGCTGCACGAACACTCACGTCACTGCAGGGCCCCATAACCAGGAGTGGATCCGTATCAATCATTGCACTCATTGAAGCAACAGCCCTCGCAGAATCCTGTGTTCCCTCATCGTACCACCTGACCCTCACAGGCTTTCCCCTGATTCCACCAGCCTTGTTGATCTCCTCGATGGCCATATCAGCGCCAAACTCATTCAGCATGCCGTGATAGGCACTCACACCGGTGATTATATTACTCGAGGGGAATACCCACTCATCAACCCATACATCATCCGCTGCCTTGACTTCAACCTCCTCTTCTTCAACCGCTGGTGCTGGTTCCTCTTCACCCTTTCCGGCAAAACAGAGAAAAGCACCGGCAAGCACTATTGTAAGAGCAATACAGGTTAGCCTGAAAACCTTCATTTTTTCTCCTCCTCATTTTGAGATTCTCTCATGATTGAGCATATACCAAGGTGCACGTGTTGCATAATTCGCTATCACCCCCTTACATGATTTAGTTTTTTCCACCTATGAGTGAGCTTATCAAGCGCATGCTCTGCGTGTATACGAAGCCAGCGAAGAAATCTTCTATCGATCGCTCCCTCGGACCTCAGGAGGAGCGTTCCCATGAGAAGCACCCCATAGATAAAATTTCGATAAGCGGCGAAGGATTCGGGGAGAATCAACGGTATTCCCCAGAGAATCGGTGTAAATACTATGACGCCCCACATGGTCGTATAACCACCGACAAATATGAACGTGGTTATGGCAAGCAGGAAGGGAAACCCAAAATAGACGGGGATGACGGTCCTGATGGTGAATGCATAGAGCACACCGGCAACAGCACCCATAACGCCCGTCATCACCTGCAGACACACGCTGAACAGGTAGATATTGATTCCCAATGTGCTGGCCACGTCTCGATCCTCAAAAACGATGTCTGCTGCCCTGCCCAACCTCGAATGATCGAATCTGTATATGAGTATGCCGAAGAATATCAAAAAACCGTATGTGATCCATAACAGGTTCTTGATCTTCGGGATGCCAAACAAACCTAATGCCCCCCCGAACCAGGGAAGATTTCTGAATACTGTCTGCATTATGAAGATGAGCGCTATGGTGGCTATTACCATGGCAAAGGCGGGCGCGCGTCCAAGGCCAAGAGCAGGAATAACTGCAAAGACCGCACCGCATATCACGGCGAATGCAAAGGCTGCTGCAAAGGGCCACCCCCACGTCAGTACAGCGTAGGAACTGAGATACGCACCTATTGCCATAATTGCAATAGGTGCATTATTCAGCTGCCCGATGCGATATATCCAGTAGAGTGTCCAGCCGAGCATAATAAAGATGGCAGTGAGCTGAAAGTAGTAATAGAGACTTAATGACATACAGGCAGCTCTCCTTTTGTTTACATACCTATGCCATGGTACCAAAGAGTCCCTTCGGCCTGATCATAACGACAACCATGATCATACCAAAAGCAATGGCCTGTGACCAATCACCCGGAAGATAGGCAAGCACCATCCCCTCGGATAAACCGAGAATGAGTGCAGCGACCAGGCCACCTCCAAGATTTCCTACGCCTGCAAGCATCGAAACTGCCATTACCTTGAGCGCCAGGTTGTCCCCCAGGGAAGATGAAGCAGTACCAATGGCCATCGCCAGGAAGACAGCCGAAATACCTCCCAGTAAACCTGCAATGAGATAGGCATATATCCTTGTTTTAACAATTGGAATACCCAGAAGCCTTGCTGAAAAGGGGCTCTGTCCCATCGCGCGAAAAGCTCTCCCCTGTTTCGTGCGATAGAGGAGATAAAAGAACCCAAGCCCGGCACCGATACTTCCCACAATAGTGGCAATCTGTCCCGCCGTAACCGTGGCAGTTCCGAATTGTATAAGCGCTTCCTTTCCCTGAAAAGTCTGAGGAAAGCTTATCACAATTCCCATGTTCAGTTTTTGCGCCATGATCTCTGTTATGATTAAACTCAATGCCATTGCCACGATAAAGGAGCCGAGTACCGCACCACGCTTGGCCAGAGGCCTGAACACTGGTTCTGTAATGAAACTGAATGCCGTTCCTGAAAGAACTCCGGCAAGGATTCCAACCGCTGCATTATCTCCGGTCATTTTCATTGCAAACCAGCACATATACATGGAGAGCACAACGATGTGCGAGTACGCAAAGGGAAAGATCCCCCCGACCACGACCAAAAGATTGAAACCCGTTACGAGAAGAGCGTACACGCTTCCCAGAGCAATGGCATTAATCAGCTGCGCTAAAAAGATTTCCATTGACTTTCCCTGTTATACTGATACCTACACGACCCCTCCAAGATACGCCTGCTGAACCCTTTGGTTATGCATCAACTCTTCAGCAGTACCGCTCAATACGATCTCCCCGGTTTCAAAGACATAACCACGATGTGCATACCGTAAGGCCTGACGTGCATTCTGTTCGGAGAGAAGTATTGTATATCCTGTAGAATTGAGTTCTCCAATAGTCCGAAACAGATCCTTCATCACTGTAGGGGCCAGTCCGAGTGATGGTTCATCCAGCATCATGAGATTCGGAGCCGACATCAATCCACGAGCGACTGAAAGCATCTGTTGCTCTCCTCCACTCAGCGTACCTGCCATCTGCTTACTCCTCTCTTTGAGCACAGGAAAACATCTATAGATCAGTTCCAGATTTTTACTCGTATCTCCCTTGAAATGATGGGCGCCAAGCTGGAGGTTCTCCATGACAGTCATCAAAGGTAAAATACCACGACCTTCCGGAATGAGGCACAGGCCCGACGCCACAACATATTCTGTTTTTTTCTGGGTGACCTCCTCACCCATGAACATGATACGACCCTTCTCCACCGGGGTAATCCCGAGAATGGTTTCAACAAGTGTTGTCTTCCCGGCGCCATTTGCTCCGATCATTACAACAATTTCACCTTCATTCACCTCGATGCTAACACCGCGTAAGGCCTTAATGGGTCCATAGGACACATGAAGGTCCTCAACCCTTAAAATGTTACTCTTTCCCAAGGTATGCCTCTAACACTTCAGGATCGTTCCGCACCTCCTCTGGCGTTCCTTCGCATATCTTTTTACCAAAGGTGATGCATGTAATGACATCCGAGATTCCGATGACCAGTCTCATATCATGTGCAACAACCACAATGGTTGTATCAAGCTCATCTCTGATCTTCTTTATGATGGAGTCGACCTTTTCCGACTCTTCAGCGCCCATACCCCCGGTAGGTTCATCCATGAGCAAGATCAATGGTTTCGCTACCATGGCACGAGCAATCTGGACAAGCTGCCGCTCTACCCACACAAGATCACCGGCAAGATTGTCCACACGCTCCATTAAACCGACACGATCGAGGCTTTCAATGGCCATGTGCCGTATCCGCTTTTCCTGCCGTGAGGTCCAAAAGGGAGGACGAAAGAAAGTATTTAAAAGATCATTTTTCGTACGTGAATGCGCGCCAGTCATGACATTCTCGAGAACGGTAAGATTCGGAGCAAGCTTACCGGCCTGAAAGGTCCGGCACATGCCCATGCGTGCAATGGTATGAGGTTTCAGATTCGTTATATCTACCGAGTCGAATACTATGTTTCCTGAAGTGGCACTCAGCACTCCTGACACAACATTGAAAAAGGTGGACTTACCCGATCCGTTCGGGCCGATGAGCCCATGTATGTTTCCCTTTTTTACAGACATATCGAGATTATCGAGCGCACGGAGGCCGATGAAATCCTTACACAACGTTTTAGTCTGAAGTATATAATCGCCCAAACCTTCTCTACCCTCTTTGTAGACGTGAAATGTCTATAATTCAACGGGCGCCCCGGCTTTTATCGACTGGTTTGCAGCAACAACTGCTTCGACTGATGCAAGACCGTCATATCCGGTCACAAACGGCGTCTCATCTTTCAGTACCACATCGATAAAACTCTGTATCTCCTTTATATAGGACTCTTTGAATCGTGTTCTCCAGCTCGTGAAAGCACGTGTCCCTATCACTCCCTTCGTATCGCAGGTAAGTACAGCTTCACCCTGCACCTCACCGATGACAATTAATCCTTTGGTGAGGACGATTTCACCCCTGACATCAAATCCGTAGTCTGAAGGGCATGTTGAATCGATCGTTCCTATCACATCATTCTTCATACGGAATGAGCAGACGACGTTGTCATAAAAATCAGGATACTCTTTCCTGATTTCCGGTGTTTTTCTATTAACAGCCTCAGCATATACTCTCCTGTATTCACTCCCACTGAACCACCTGGATGAATCAAAGTCATGGCTGCATATCTCTGCAAGCAGTCCATTGCTCTTTGATATATCGTAATACCACGGGGCCGGAAGACCGGGCCCTCTAGCGAGTGATTTGATGATGATGGGATCACCCAACTCACCGCTGTCTATAACAAATTTTGCATTTTGAAAGAGCGAGTCAAATCTTCTCATAAATGCAATCTGCAGTTTCATGTTATTCTTCTCAGCGACATCAATCATTTCCCGTGCTTCGCTCACCGTAACCGCCATGGGCTTCTCACAGAATACGTGCTTCTTTGCATCAGCACATTTGACCGTGTAGAAATGATGTGTAAAGGTTGGAGCACCTATGATTACGGCGTCGAATACATCATGTACAAGTGCATCATCGATATCCGTGTACAGGGAATGAACACCAAGTTCTTCTCCTTTCTCTTTGAGCTGCCTCTCATTCAAATCAACGATAGCAACCAGCTCTGCATTTGAAACGGTATGCACAATGTTACGTGCATGTACCATTCCTGCTCTTCCTGCGCCGATGAGACAAAATCTCAGTACATCCATCGTTGGGCTCCGTTGAGATGTTTTATAGCGGACCTATTATGCAGACGAGTACCCAGTTTATTTTTTCTTACTTCTCTTCACAACTCGTAAACAACAGGATATTGAAAAAGTTCTTGCAAAGACACGAAAGGGAATGTAAAGTATACTAAATAGAAAAAAAATTTTTTATTTAATTTTTAATAAAAATATTTATTACTATTACATGATGTAACGTGTCTTGTCAACATATTTTTAATAAATTCTCTGAAAAAAGGAAATCCCATGGATACCAGTGAAACTTTGTTATTAAGAATACGGGGACTTGCACCATCTCTCAATCCTGCCCTTCGAAGGATTGCAGACTATATTCTGCTTGACCCTTCAAGAATTAAATATATACGGATCAAAGACCTGGCGCAGGCCTGTAATGTTTCAGAATCGACTGTCATGCGATTCGTGCAGACTATAGGACTCGATAGTTTCAATCAGCTCAAGATTATAATTACGGAAATTTTAACCCAGCAGGACCTTGGAGAGTTGAGTGAGGAGGAGTACGTCTATGATGATATATCGAAAAATGACTCAACCGACAGCATAATCACTAAAATCGTTCACAGGAATATAAAAAGCCTTCAGGACACAATTAAAAGAATTGACAGTGGAGAAATTGATAGGGCTGTTGAAGCTATAAAGAATGCAAGAAAAATAGATATTTATGGTGCCGGTGGCTCCTTCATAGCCGCTGATAATGCACGTTTGAGATTTTACCGAATTGGTAAGCAGTGTTGTGCTACAAGTGATGGAAATCAGCAGATTGTCTCCGCATCGCTCCTCACAGACAGAGATGTCGCACTGGGGATAAGCAATTCAGGACGTACGAAATCAACGGTGATGGCATTGAAAACCGCAAAGGAATGCGGGGCAAATACAATCTGTATCACAAATTATGATAAATCTCCTATCACGGCATGCGCTGATATCAAACTGTTCAGCTCCACTGAAGACCTTGCATTTTTTCAGGAATCAATGCCCTCAAGGGTCGCACAGATACTCATCGTCGATATCATATACGCTACACTCGCAGTGTCGGATTTTGCCACATCAGTAAAAATGATCGAAAAATCTTCCGAAGCACTTATAAAAAATTCACTCTTTTAAGGGTGCTACCAGCTTAATACTTTGCCAGAGATACGTTTATTTTACACCGATGTAAGATCTCATTTGCATGAAACATCAATTGTTTATTATATTAATCTCAACAAATATACGGGGATGGTACTCAATGAGAACGAAAAGACTTGGTAATACGGACCTGGAACTGACAACCGTCGGACTTGGAACATTTGCTATCGGCGGTCCCGACTGGGACGCAGGTTGGGGTCCTCAGGATGACCATGACTCGATAACCGCCATTCAAAAGGCGCTGGACGTGGGGATCAACTGGATTGATACGGCACCGGTTTATGGTCTCGGTAAAGCAGAAGAGATTGTGCGAGAAGCACTGAAAGATGTGAAAGAAAAACCCATTATCGCAACAAAGCTTGGGCTGGTTTGGGACGAAAACCGCAACATCAGCGGTACATTGAAACGAGACAGTGTACGAAAAGAGGTCGACGCCAGTCTACATCGGCTAGGCACAGATGTCATTGATCTCTATCAGATACACTGGCCCAATCCGGATGAAGATCTGGAAGAGGCGTGGACGGAAATGGCCGCACTCGTCGAGGAAGGAAAAGTCAGATACATTGGTGTCAGCAACTGCAGCGTCGAGCAGATGGAAAGACTGCAATCCATCCTTCCTGTCGCATCACTGCAGCCGCCCTACAGCATGATCATTCGCGATATCGAGAAAGACATTCTTCCATACTGCGGCAAAAAGAACATAGGTGTCATACCCTACAGCCCCATGCAGCGTGGACTGCTCACAGGCAAATACACGAAGGAAAGCATTCAGAAACTGGATAGGAAGGACCACCGACTTGGGGAGCCCTATTTTCAGGAACCAGAGTTTAGTGTTAACCTGAAGTTGGTCGACCGATTAAAACCGATTGCCGAAAGGAATGGTAAATCTCTTGCACAGCTGGCCATTGCCTGGGTACTCAGAAGGCCTGAAGTGACTGCGGCCATCGTTGGCGCTCGACGACCCTCACAGGTCGAGGAGACCGTTATAGCAGGAAACTGGATACTCAGCAACGATGATATCAGTGAAATCGACAAGCTTTTAAAGGAGCGTGACGAAGAGCTCAACACGTTTTAATTGCTTTGGTGGTAATTAATAAGGGGGATTGCTTCCCAAGATCAGGAAACAATCCCCCCCTTTGTCCCCCTAGTGGGCGTTATGAAGGAGGTTTCACGTCTCTTTCGAAGGGGGCTCATTCTTTTTTCAAATTCGCTATCTTTTCCTTAAGCCTCTTTTCGGCTTCTTCAAATGAAGGAATTGATGATAAGTCTATATCCTGATCCTTTGGAAGCTTATCCCAGAGTATTTCAATTGCCCAGGCAGCTGCTCTTCCCACAACCGTAGGTGCAACCAATTCATGACCCCCATGAGCTTCGAATTTATCAAAGGCTTCCTCGTTGAATATATCTCCTTCCAGGAATTGTGTGGGGAAACCCAGACACTGGGTCTGAATATCCTTACACACTGCCGACCCATAGGTTTCCTGAAACTTTTTCAAGAGCTTCTGGCCGAGCATCGATGCCGTAAGGTCCATCTCACCCTGTTCCCACAGCTTGTAGTCCCTTCCAAAGAAGTAGCCGAAAACCACAAGGGGGCCGCAGAAAGCACCGCAGGAATTCAGACCCGAGTCGGCGCCCCCTCCCTGTAGGGCGACGATGCTCTTGAAGAGCTGTGGATTTCGATACCCAAGTACCGTGGTGATTGCATGAAAACTTGACTGGGAGCAGGAGAGCCGGTTTTTCTCGCTCTCGAATCCAATCTTGAAAGCCTTCTCCATCGCTTCCTCTTTGGTATACCCGTTGATTGTTTCTTTCATTAAAAATTCCTCCTGGTAGTACGGTATATGAATAAATTGCTGAAATCTTTCTGCAGTTTTCACTCTATGTAAAACAATGAGTAAGGGACTCGCCTGAGTCCCCTACTCTCTGAAACTGGCCCATGGGTATGGTTCGATCAAGATATTATTCGTCTGCTATGAGTGAATAGAAATCTCCCGTGTCCAGATTCTCTTTTGTGATTACCCACGGCGGCATTTCATAATCCTTCTCAGCCGGCGCTTGACCCTCGAGATATTTCACCAGCCGTTTGAGAACTTCAGGTGCCTGTCCAATTGGATACTGCACCGTGCAGTCGGCAAGTCCATCCCGTACAGCGCGAAGCCCATCGGGTACCCCGTCATAGCCTGTAATCACGACGTCATCCACATCGATACCGGCAGACTGGATTGCCTGAATCGCGCCCATCATCATATCGTCGTTCTGGCACACCACAGCGTCGAAATCACCACCTGTTGCTGTAATTGCATCCTCCATGACCTGCATACCCTTCTCTCGCCAGAATTCACCGGTCTGATTGAAAACAACCTCGAGCCCGGGATACTCTTCAAGCTTCTCAAAGAAACCCGTCGTACGGTCTCTGGCAGGAGATGACCCGGGAGTACCGGTAAGGAGTACAATCTTTCCCTTGCCACCCAGCTTATCTGCCACAAATTCAGCGACCAATCTACCGCCCTCCACATCATCGCAGCCTACATAGAATACATACTCGGCATTTTTAGCAGCCCTGTCAAAGGTCGCGACCGCAACACCCGCCGCTGCTGCATTGTTGATCGCGGGAGTAAGAGAGTCAACATCAATCGGGTTTGCAACGACCCCGTCAACTCCCAGTGCCACCAAGTCTTCCATGTTGGAAGCTTGCTTGCTCGCCTCATTCTCTGAATCAAGAACAATCAGCTTGACACCCAAATTCTCTGCCTCTTCAACCATGGCGTCATGTGCAAACTTCATCCACGTCATGCTTACGTTGAATGCATCGAACCCGATAACGAGCCCCTCTCCCTCCTCTTCCTTGCCACGTGCAAATAAGAGACCAACACTGGCAGCGAGCAGTGCCATGATACAGAGAATTGTTACAAGAAATCTCATTTTCTTCATCTCTTTTTACCTCTCTTTAGTAAATTGATGAAAAGATTATGCTATAATTGATTGTGGAACGCTTCCTGATTGCCTCCTTTCATGTTTAATCGTGTAACCGCACTTCATACCCTTCGAGTACGTGAAGGGTGAAATTATCCGAAAAGTATTGACAAACTATGTTATATTTGCTACAAAGTATTGTGCTCATATTATCCTGTTATTATATAATCTTGTAATAACAAGTTATTTTACCAGATCGTCACGTATTGTCAAGAACTTTTTTTCATTTTTATCTCATAATTTTACAAGAAATCGTGTATGCTATGGTTAGATGAAGGAGGGGTAGGTGGCGAATACCAACGACGTAATCATGGAACTCAAGGGAATTACGAAAACCTTTCCCGGTGTTCTCGCCCTCGATAGAGTCGATTTCAATCTCAGACAAGGAGAGGCACATGTCCTGATTGGTGAAAACGGAGCGGGGAAGTCAACCCTCATCAAAATAATTTCTGGAGCATATAAAAAGGATTCAGGCACCATAATCATGGATGGAAATGAGTTGGAGATACACAACCCCCGTCATGCGCAGGAACTGGGAATCGCAACGGTCTATCAGGAGTTCAACCTCATACCCTACTTGAGTGTAGCCGAGAACATCTTTCTTGGACGACAGCCCCTAAAAAGAGGCCTCCTACGTACAATCGACAAACCGAAGATGAACAGGGAGGCCAAGGAACTGCTGAATTCCCTCGAGATTGATATAGACCCTAAAATTATCATACACAAGCTTGGAATCGCTCAGAAGCAGATGGTTGAGATTGCCAAGACTTTCTCCGTACAGTCGAAGATCTGCATCTTCGATGAGCCAACGGCTGCACTCACCCCGAACGAAATACAGGAACTCTTTGTACTTATCAAGAGACTCAAATCTGACGGTGTAGGAATCATATACATTTCTCACCGGCTTGAGGAGGTTTTTACGATCGGTACCCGGATCACTGTATTGAGAAACGGTCAGTACGTGGACACAAAAAACGCCGACGAGGTGAGTACCGCTGATCTAGTTGAAATGATGGTGGGGAGAAAGATAGAGGAAACACGACTGGACACCGGACGGAAAATAGGTCCGGAGGTTTTAAGGATCGAAGAATTGACAGGTGAGAAGTTCAGAAATGTGAGCCTCAACGTACGTGAGGGAGAGATTGTCGGGCTTGCCGGCCTGGTGGGCTCCGGCAGAACGGAGGTGCTTCGAACGATCTTTGGAGCGGATCGGGTAAAAGAAGGGTCGGTATTCCTCAAGGGAGAAAATATCAGGATAAGAGAACCGAAACACGCCCTCGATCGGAAAATCGCACTTCTCCCTGAAGACCGTAAGGCCGACGGTCTTGTGATGTGCCGACCCGTGGACGAGAACATCATCCTCTCGTCCCTTGATTCGGTGTCCACAGCGGGGATTCTGGAAAAAGGAAAGATACTGAAACGGGTTCTCAATTTTATTCAAAAACTGGATATAAAAACTCCCGGTCGCAAGCAGCTGGTCATGTTTTTGAGCGGCGGAAATCAGCAGAAAGTTATCATCGCCCGGTGGCTGTGTGCCGAGTGCGAAGTGCTCCTATTCGATGAGCCCACGAGAGGAATTGATGTGGGGGCGAAACAGGAAGTGCACAACCTCATGAAGAACCTGGCACAGCAGGGGGCGGCGATTCTTGTAGTGTCTTCTGAAATTCCGGAGCTCATGAAGATATGCGATCGCATATACGTCATGCATGAAGGGAGTATATCCGGGGAGTTTACTACTGAAGGCCTGACTTCGGATATGATACTGAACGCGGCCTTTGGACGGACGAAGAGGGAGGCCGTGTAACACGTGCGGTTCAATTTCACAATGAAGAGGAAATAAACATGCAGATGATGAACAACCTGGAAAAGAAGAACATATCCCAGTCAATCGGAAACTTTTTCCTGACCATATTCAAGGAACAGACAATACTCATCGTTTTCGGGTTCATCATTATTGGAATGGGTATATCATCGCCCGTTTTCCTCACCAGGAGAAATCTGCTGAATATCTTCCTCCAGAGCTCCATGATCGGCATCACCGCATGCGGCATGACCTTCGTGATACTGATGGCGGAAATCGATTTATCGGTAGGGTCAGTGGCTGCCTTTGCCGGTGTGCTGGCGGCGAAGTTTCAGGTAATGCACGGTTGGACGACCATGCCTGCAATCGCCTTAACGATCGTCGTATGCTTCGGGATCGGCATTGTCATGGGGATCGTTGTAGCCAAGCTGGGTGTGCACTCATTTGTGGTGACCCTCGGGATGCTCACCATCGCACGCGGTTTCGCGTTGATCATATCGGAGGGGCATCCGATCTCCGGACTTACCGACAGCTTCAAATACCTCGGCCAGGGCAAGATCGGCATCTTTCCCTTTCCTGCAGTGCTGTTCCTCATCATTGTGGTGATCTGCTGGTTCATTCTCTCTCAGACGAAGTTCGGAAGGGGCATCTACTCGATAGGCGGGAACAAGGAGGCGTCCAGGTTGTCGGGAATACCGGTGGACCTGTACAAGATCATCATATTCGGGGTGTGTTCTGCAATGGCAGCTCTATCCGGAACCATTTTAGCCGGACGGGTAAACAGCGGGCAGCCCATTGCCGGTGAAACCCACAACCTCGATGCCATTGCGTCTGTTATCATCGGCGGCACGAGTCTGTTTGGCGGGCGCGGAGGGGTTGGGAAGACGCTCACTGGAACGCTGATACTCGGCATACTGCGCAACGGACTGAATCTGATCGGTGTCACTCCCTACTGGCAGAGGGTTTTTATCGGTGCACTGATCATCGTAACAGTGGTCATCGACAGGGTACAGCACCGGAAGGAGGCATAGGCTAGTATGCCAGGAGAAGATTCAATCTATCGAGATGCCGCTCTTCCTGTTTGATGATATCCTCCAGTACCCGCCTGGCATCAGGGTCTCTCGTTTCATTGAGAAGGCTGCGGAAATAGGATATCATCCGTTTCTTCACTACGGCGCCAAATCGCAGAGCCTCGGCATTATTGCAGAGTATATCCTCCGTTCGGAGCTTCTTAATCGGACCAAATATCCCCTTGTCTGCAAGTACTGCAAGCTTATCTGCATCTTTAACATCCGCCGTATCGCCTCCGTCCCACTTCTGCAACAGCTTATCACATCGGCCTGAGTGTGCGAAAGATCAATGCCGAGAAATGCCCCCTGAATCTGAGGACTCAAGTGAGCCGCCGATCCTCCTGCAAGGCTGGGATTAAAAATGAGCTTGTGTGCTCCAATCGGCGATTCCTCTGCAGTTATAGGCATCATTTCATATGGATCCCTGTTCTCTCTTTCAGCCACCTCTTTTATATCCTTACAGAGTGTATCCCTCACCCACTTCAAGGAATTACCTGCAGAAAAAATTGCGGTAGCAGAGGTAAACATCTCTGGAATAACATGGGTAAAGACAAAGGGTTTAATTTTAACATCTACAATTGGTCCGTGGGATGAGACTGCGATCCACGCTGAAGAGCCCAGGGAGAGGTAGAGCCTGCCCTCTGTTATGTTCCCCGCACCCAAAGCCATACAGGAATTGTCAACACCACCACAAACCACCTTTACTCTATTTGATAATCCTATGACTTCTGATACGTCCTTTGCTATTTCACCGATTATATACGTGGAGGGTACAATATCTGGGAACAACGTTGGTGGGAGACCACTCGCCTCCATCAGCCTCGAATCATTGCCCGTCGTCATGTACCATTCAGTGGGGTCGATCTCAGAAAAGAACTCATCCGTCTGCTTTGCAGTGCGCGTATCAGACCAGATAGGAACCGTCTCACGAAGCAGATTCCCATGTTTGTCAATGGGAACTACCCCAAGACTCTGCCCAGAGAGAGCAAGGCATTCAACATCATCATGCGATACGTCCGGTGATGAGAGAAGAGTATGCGTGGATTCGACAACGGCATCCCACCAATCGGTCGGTCTCTGTTCATGCCAGCCCGCAACGGGATACAGCGTCTCATAGGGAACAAAGGTAGTCTTGATACACTCCCCCTCTCTGTTATACAGTGAAGCCTTATTGCCGCCCGTACCGAGATCATATGCGATAATGTAATTGCCTATTTGTACTGCTTTCTCATTACTGAGTAGAGTCTACTGATCCCCTACAATGCTGCTTCGAACACCTTTCGCACACTGTTTCTATCAACAGGAGGACGACTGCTCAGAAATCCATCCGCTCCAAAGCTGATTCGTACAACGTCAGCTGTTAAATCATCGATTACATCAGCCTTGATATGTACATCAGAAAGACGTGTCGGTACATTGATTGATTTCAGGAACTTCTCAAAACGTTCAATCCCTTTTAAAGCCACTTCTCCCTGCGATTTTCCATCGATTTCAATGCTGAATATACGGTTAGCAAATTGAACATAGCTTTCAACCCTTCTCTCGTAGAGGCACTTCATCCATGCAGGCATTACAATCGAGAGCGTAACGCCATGAGCAAGATCATAACGGGCAGATAGTACATGGCCGAGCTGATGCATGGGGGTCCATGCATCGCCAGGCTGCGACCACCCGTTTAAAGCAACAATTGAGGCCAGTTGCAAATGTCCTCGGACAGCAACATCATTCGGATTTTCCAATGCCTTATTTACATTCTCCATGACAGTTAGGATCACACCCTCCTCTATACGATTCTGGAGAGGCGCATCATACTGACCGTTAAGATAGAACTCTAAAACGTGGGATATAGTATCCGCTGCCCCACATGCTGTCTGGTAGGGAGGTAAACTACATGTTAAAGATGGATCGGCGATGGATAGTTTTGGAAATAGACACGGGGCATAGATGTAGGATTTTTCCGTGGTCTTCTCGTTGGTTACAACGGCACAGCAATTCATTTCACTACCAGTGGCAGGCAGGGTTGGTATCATGAGAAGTGGAAGGGCCTTCTCAGGAGGCACCGCGGTTATGTTGTCATGCCGGCTCACCACCATATTCCAGAGGTCACCCTTATAAAAAACACCGGCTGCAATGGCTTTTGCAGCATCCATGGCACTTCCCCCACCAACGCCAATGATAAGGTCGATACTCTCGTCTTTACAAAGACCTACCCCATCGTGTATCTGGCACATTCTGGGATTTGCCGTGACCTCAAAGAACGGTACGACTTTTACGCCCGCATCTTGAAGTATAGACTCGAGTTTTGACAGGAGTTCCTTAAGAAAATCGTGCTCTTTGTATGACACCAGCAGCGCTTTTAATCCGATCTTGGACGCTTCAACCCCCGTTTTAGAGACCTCTCCAGAACCGAAAATGATCCTCACCGGATTATAAAATTCAAAGTTCTCCATAACGTATCACTCCCTCGATATCATACCCGGAAAGTGTTTAAATCATTGTACCTACTCTCACCACACCCCCGGGAAGACTCTTGCACGCTTCAATAATTTTTATCGAAGCTTGCACATTTATACCAAACCGTGAAACCCCCATTTTGTACATCTCGATCATTGTCTTGAGATCCCTTACTCCTCCTGCTGCCTTGACCTTTATTCTGTCTCCCACGAACGTAGTAATCAGACGGATATTTTCCAGTGTGGCTCCCACCTGTGTCCACCCTGAGGACGTTTTCACATATGCTGCACCAGCCTTGATGCACAGCTCACACGCTTTTTTAATCTCATCTCCTGATAAATAACAGGTCTCAAGAATAACTTTCACAGGTATCTTACCAGAAGCTTCAATGACCGCATGAATATCATCCTCGACATACCTGTAGTTTTTTGACCGGAGCATCCCCACATTCATCATCATATCAATTTCCTGAACTCCATCAGCGATCAGCTGCTTTACTTCATGGACCTTCGTATCCGTCCGATGTCCTCCGGAAGGAAAGCCCGCAGGTGATCCAATTAGTATTTCATCCTTCTCAGATATCCTTTCCCTCAGAAACGAAACCCAGGATGGAAGAACATGAACGGCTATAAAATGATATTCCTTTGCACACATCACAAGTTCCTCGATTTCAGCTTCGCCATGTGGTGTTCGAACTGCACTTATATCAATTAATCGTGCGATATCTATTGCTTTTAATTCCACCCTGTATCTCCTCTGAATACATCAAATGATCAGTTTAGTTTTAAAGATTCATCACTTTTATAGTCAGCGCAGATATCAAAAAATTTGGACAATGTCATGTTACCCGCTACAAAGCCCAGGACTGTTATCTCGGTGGCCTTCCCTGTAAATACACTTTATACTCGTATACATCCCCCCTTATTATGGAGATGACATACTCGAATGCATCGCCATTATCAAGAAATGTTGTTCTCATGTTACGGAATAATGCGATAGGTTCATCAAAATGTAGAATTTCAGATTCAAGCGGACCGCTCATATAGGTAGTAATTATATCAACGGCCCTATCAATATTTAATAAATAAACACGCTCAATCAATTCATACAATCCAGCATGCTTCAAATCATCAACGTATTCCTCGAGACGGGGAACGTATCTTGCTAATAAATAATTACGCATGAAACAAATCGGTTTACCCTCCAGCAACTTGGTGCGTTGCACCAGATAAACCTCTTCGTCATCGGGTATTCGGAGTGCCAGTTGGACACTCTCAGGTGGTTGCTGGAGACCTACGGAGATATTATTCGTCTCAACTTTAAGTCCTTTCTCTGCAAGTGTCTCTGTAAACGAACTCAGGAAATTATAGTTCTGTGAAATTTTTTGATCCATGACAATAGTGCCCTTACCCTGTTTTCTCGAGACAATACCCTCCTTCTCGAGTACACCGATTGCACTCCTGATAGTTGTCCTGCTGAGGCTAAATCTCTTAATAAGTTCATCCTCGGTGGGTAACAGATCACCCACCTCGTATTTACCCCCTGTGATTTCGTCACGCAGCTCATGTACTACTTTTTTATATAATGGTTCTTTTCCTGAGTTTGACATGATTAATCAATCCTCGTTTTAAAGTGACTTGCCATTATGAAAATACTTATGATATGTGTTGCATACCATACATGACTAGACCATATATTTAACCAGTTCATTCTCAGTTGTTTTGTTCTCCGGCGGTGATTCGAATTCATTTGTGATGATGCCGTCTTTCATAATCACAATCCGATTACTGAGACCGATGAGCTCAAGAAGGTCGTCCGTTATGAGTATGATTGAGAGACCCTGCTCTACAAGGTCTCTCAAAATTTTGTAGATTTCTTCCTTTGCACCCACATCAATGCCGCGCGTTGGGTTGTCGAGAATTATGACTTTCAGATTTTTTGCCACCCATTTTGCCATCAATACTTTCTGTTGATTACCGCCACTGAGACTGTAGCACATTGTGGTGATACGCGGCGTTTTAATCTTGAACTTCGAGACAAAGGTACGTGTTATTTCATTTTCCCTCTTGATATTTAAAAGAGGGAGGCCGTTCAATACGATATCCGGTATACTGGGAAGCGTGACATTCCAGTTGACGGGCAGGTAGCCAATAATTCCTTCATTCTTTCTATCCCCGGGCACATATCCAACGCCCCGTTTCATCATATTCTGCAGCGTAACCTTGTGTATATCATACCCTTCGATTGTGATACTGCCACGATCGAGTTTCTCAATCCCCGCTAAACAGATACCCAGTTCGGTCTTTCCACATCCAACAATGCCACCAATACCCAGAATCTCCTTTCGATTTAATCCAAAGGTGACATCTGAAAAGGCGTCTTCCTTCATCAGTCCGTTAACAGCAAAGATTTCTTTTCCAGTACTGCTTATTTGAAGGTCCTCCCGGTAGAATTCGCTTTCCCTCTTTCGTCCTACCATATATTCATGAATATCAGCCTCCGAAGTATGCTCGGTAGAAAGTGATTCAATGTTCTTCCCATCCTTAAATATATAGAGTCTGTCGCACAGTTCGATTAACTCTGACAGTCGGTGAGAAATGAAAAGAAAAGAGGCTCTCTCACTGTACTCCTTCACCTTGCCAAAAAGAGTTGCAATCTCCGCATCACTTAAACCGGATGTGGGTTCGTCCAGCAGTATGAGCGGCATTTCAATTTCTAATATCTTTGCCAGTGTAAACGCCTTTGATATCTCGATCATCTGCCTCTCATGAAAGGAGTAATTCCACGTCAGTTTCGTCGGATCGATTTTCAGGTTGAGGCTCTCCATTGCATCGGCAGCCTCTTTGATCATTCTTTTCTTGTTAAGGATGCCCTTTGTGATAAAACTGCCCTCATTGGCCAGGAATAGGTTCTCATAGACATACAGACTCGGTACAAGTCCCTGTTCTTGAAAAACCATGAAAACACCATTCCTGTTCGCCTGTTGATAATTTAATGGTGAGTACAATTTAGATCTCAGGAAAAGCTGACCACTATCCGGTTGATAGATACCTGCAATGATATTCAAAAGGGTGGATTTTCCAGCTCCGTTTTCACCGGCAATACCTATGATTTCTCCCTGTTTCACCTCGATCGATACATTGTCCAGTGCAAGCACGCCGGGGAAGGATTTCGTTATGTTTTCAGCATTTAATATATTTGCACTGTTCTCCATTTCCATCCTCTCTGGCATGACTTAAAGCACCTCCCCCATATTCATTTCACAAATTCCAGACGCGACCTATCCAATGTCGCCGCAACAGCCAGAATTGTAACGACTCCCTTGATAATTATTTGCACATGTGGATGAACGTTCAGTAGATTCATGCCGTTGCTTAAAATGCCCATGATGATTACACCGAGAATTGTCCTATGCGGTCCGCCTGAACCCCCGGTCAGTGCCGTTCCTCCAACCACAGTAGCCGCAATAGAATCAAGAATAAAAGGCTCTCCCATTCGCGCAGTACCGGATTGGCATCTGGCACTGAAGAGGACACCGGCAAGTCCACTGAGAAAACCCGATACAAAATAGGTCATTATTTTAATACGCTTCACAGAAACACCGGAGAATTGAGAAGCCTTCTCACCTGCTCCGATGGTAAATACGTATCGTCCATACCGGGTCCTGAAAGCTATAAAGGTAAAAAAACAGTAGATGAGAATGGCCCAGATCCCAATATTCGGAAAATTTCCTATTAGTCTACCTGAGGCTATTTTCAGGAAATTCATATCCTTGATAACGACCGGTGAACCTTTGCAGATGATAAGTGCAATCCCCTCCAATATCGGTCCCATTGCCAGCGTGACTAAGAATGAGGGCACACGTCCGTAGACGAAGACAAGCCCATTAATTGTGCCGGCCAATCCTCCAATGACGACACCTATGAAGATTGAACCAATCCCGATTCTCGGAACAAACAGTGCAGAAACGATTCCAGAGAGTGTAACTATCGAACCAACCGACAGATCGATGCTTCCCATGAGAATCACGAAGGTCGCACCAATTGCTACAATCATGAGAACCGATGTTTGCCGTATCAGGTTATATAGATTGGCAATCGAAAGAAATCGCGGGTTTATGGACCCAAAAAACAACACCAATACGAAAATGAATCCAAGAGGCAGTATGGTACCTAACGACTTGCGCCTCACCAATTTATCCGGCATGCAAATGCATCCTCTGCTCTATCAATATCACTTAACCAGTGCAAGCTTCGACCGATCAAGTGTTAAGACAACAGCCGACAAAACAACAATACCCTTAATGATCGACTGATAGTAGGGGTGTACAAGTGATACATCGAGTCCGTTGCTCAGAACCGTAATAACCAGCACCCCGATAAAGGTTCTGTGTATACCACCTACCCCTCCCGATACGGGTGTTCCACCAATGACGACGGAAGCAATTGCATCCATAAGGAGCTTTGCTCCGAAGTGCGGAGATGCGGACTCAACCCGCGATATCTGTAAAACTCCCGCTATGCCGCATAACAGCCCGGCGAAGGTGAACGCCATTACTCTGTATTTCTCAACATTGATACCAGAAAGCTTTGCAATTTTCTCGCCTCCACCAATGGCAACGAGATATCTGCCGAACCGTGTATAGGACCCCAGGAAAGAAAATAAAATATAGATGAGGACTGACCAAACAACGATATTTTGAAGGCCCCCAAATATCGTTCCTTTCGAAATCCAGTTGAAGGCATCATTTTGAAACCAGATCGGGCTCCCACCACTGAGCAACAGACCCGTACCATTCATGATCGACATGGTTCCAAGTGTAATTATGAATGAAGGTAGTTTGAACTTTACGCTTACCATGCCATTTATAAACCCAAACCCGAGACCAACCAGTATAGCGGGTACTGCGGCCCATACTCCAATGTTTGGTATAAAGAGCGCGGCCACAATTCCCGTCAGTGTCGTATTTGCCGCTACCGAAAGATCAATCGAGCCCATTAAAATGGGAAACGTGGATGCTGTTCCTACAAGGAGCAGCACCATACCCTGGGCAAGAAGCACCAGAATGTTTTCACGGGAGAGAAAGATGGGCGTAATGAGGTAAAATGTAATAACAAGCACTAAAAGCATGACGTAGGGTAAAAGGTCTACAAGTTTTTTCCTGCGAACAAACAGGACGAAGCTGTTCCACAATTTTATTATACTGTTCATGAAATGCATTTCCCCATTGTCTTGTTTAACCCTTTACGAGCATCGTTCATGATATTACGATTTCAGAAAAAAAGGTATGCGGAAAAGAGATTACTTTTCCGCATACCATTTCAAGAACAGTGAAATGAATCTCCCTCATTACTTGAGATGGGGGTGTAGAGTCTTCGACTTGTAATGATCCTCATACATCTTCTTGACCCGCTCATAGTCGTCCCTGTACCCCTTCTCATAGTCGTACTCTTCAGGTAGCGAGTAGCCTGCCGGTTTATCCATACCGGCCCAGAGATCTCTGGGATCGAGTGGCCGCACCCCGTTCTGCAGATCCCAATCATCAGGATGAAGAACCTTTGACATCTTCTTCCAGTCGAAGGGCAGATTATCCTCACCCCACATGAGATTGTAATACCAGTCAACATTTTCCTTGGTAATCACGGTACCGTCGAACTGCACCATTCTCTCCGCAATTGACGGCTTCCAACCATGTGCTGCATCGTACGCGATGACCGTGCTCCACCCGGAATGCCAACCGGGATGCTGCGACATGACCGCATAGTACCGCCCCTGATCGATGTACTCCATGGTTTCCTTGTTTCCATCGATTCCGATGATCGGTACACTGATTCCAGCCTCTTCACAGGCGATCATTGCACCTATGCCGACATCATCGTTCTGTCCGAACACGGCGTCAAATTCGGGGTATGCAATGATGAAATCCTCCATAACCTTACGCGAGTCCACCCGGTTCCATTTTCCAGGCTGACTTGCGAGTAATTCGATATCAGGATACTCCTCCAGAGCCTTTTCAAGGCCCATGGTCCTGAACTTGTTGGGAAGATTCCCCGGCCAGCCGCTGATGTGCAGAAGTTTTCCTTTTCCGCCGATCTTGTCGAAAAGCAGTTTCGCCATCTGATAACCGTACCCGTAGTTATCCGCAAAATTCGCCACAGTATAGTAGTCTCCGATATCCGGAGGCGTCAGCCATTCGGGCGTCTCGTGGCTGTTTACGAGCCACACCTTATTCTGCTGGCAGAGCTTTGCGATGGTAGCAATATTACTGCTGTCAGGAGATACGTTTTGCACGATCTGGACGCCTGCCGATACCATTGTCTCAATCTGTGACACCTGTTTATCTGTGTCACCTTCGTTGATGACCGGCAGGCTCTCATACCCCAGAGCCTCAGCAGCCTCAGTCTGCCCCTGTGCCCACATCTTGAAGTATTCATTCTCCAATGTAGTGTAGGGGTGGAGAATTTTGTTCTCATACTCAGATTTTGCTACCGGTTCCGGTTTCTCTGTAGATTCTCTTTCACCTCCGGCGAATAGCAGCGCAGGCAAAAGAAAGCAGAGCAAACACAAAAGAAATACGATTCGGTTCCTCTTCATAGCACTCCCTCCTTTGAAATTTTATATAAAATACTTGTGCTAAGTATTTTATCCGTGTTTACACCTAACGTTTCATAAATCATATATTTTATAGTAATCTTTGTCAATATAAATTCTTTATTTATTTAAATTTATAGCTATCTTTTATATTTTGATCACCATGAGCAACATAAATTATTTTTGTCTGTTTATCATATTATTTATTATATTATAAATAATTATGTAATCAATAATTAAGTATATACAATTTAATGAATTAATATTTAATTTTCAGGTATTATATTAAAAAAATCCTTGCAAAGATTACTATGTATAGTAAAATAAATTACTATAATTGATTAAGGGGGCTTATATGGACACAATCAATGGCTTAACGAGAGAACAAGCGATGGAAAAAGCCTATAAAATAGCGTTCGAAGGGGAAGGGCTCCGGCAGGCTTGTTCGCAAGCTACGTGGAATGCCGTATCGGAAGTCCTGGGTATAAAAAACGATCTCATCTTTAAGTTGAGCTCAGCGCTTGAGGGAGGTGGTGCCTGCACGGCAAAGGTTGCTTGCGGAGCATGGTCGGGTGCAATGCTGGCATTCAGCTACTTTTTCGGTAGAACATATGACCAATGGCTCAGGTCTGAAAAGTATTTGAAGTCATCGTTCCTTGGACAGAAGCTCTATGACAAATTTGTTCAGGAATGGGGGTCGGCAATCTGTCCTGAAATACATCAGAAACTGTACGGCAGAAACTTTGATTTCAGTAATAAGAAAGATTTTGATACATTTGAGGAAATGGGGGCGCACAGTATAGGATGCACCGTTGTGTGCGCAAAGGTATCGGCATGGACGGTGGATATACTCTGGGATGAAATACCAAAAGGCCTGGATATGTCGATGATCCCGGGTCCTGGTGATGAGGTTCCAAAAGATCTTGACTTGGTGAAACTAACGGGAAGAAAGGGTGCCGGCTGGGGATTTGAGAAGAAACCGAAATAGGTGGGCCGACCCCTATTAATCTGAACAGGTAACAAACCTCCTTTATTACCATATTTTAAAAGTGCCCATTGGTCATTCAACCAATGGGCACTTTTGTTTACATCGTTTGCGCATAAATCTGATCAAGACGGTTTTTCAGTGTCTGTACCTTTTCGTCTCCAACCATATGCAGTTCTTCATCTACCTTCACAATGAAGAAATGGTTGTTACCATATGGCTCCCAAAACGAATAACGTACCGGTATGCTTACCGATTCAATCCACAAATGGATCTCAATATTTGGTCTCTCTTCAATAACTCTCGCCATTTCAACTGGCGAGAGGTCTTGGTCTGACTTCAGCCTCCACAGATCTCGTAACACCATCAAAACTTGAAACCTGTTTACTATTCGCTTATGAGGAGATGACATTTTCCACTTGTCGTCTTTTATCCGCTGGACACTCGTCTCAGTGCCCTTAAAGAGCAAATCGACCTTGTATACGTCCCTGATATTAAATAGATAGAGGTATCGAAACTCAAAGTACCTCTGCTCCTTTTGAAGATTATTCGCTATGTGAGCGTCGAGGAGCATCACTTCGTCATGATGATTCAGCCGGGCATAGATAAATTCAGGATTTTCTTCAGGATGTAGGCCAAAGGAGAGAGTAACTGCTTTTCCATCACTCCTCTCGAGTATCAATCTGAAATCTGGACGTAAAAGTGCTGCTTCCGTTTTATTAAACAAATGCAAGGGTAAGAATTCTTTACTTTCAAGTGCTCGAAGCTCTTTGAAATACTTCTCAACTGCATCGGCATCGGCTTTTTTGCGTTCTGGTATAACAATGATCCAATCACCTCTTGGATCTCTCTCCACTAGGAAATCATCCTTATCACCGGGATAGTCCAATTCAAACCCTCGAATATCGTTGTCTTCGAATTTGAAAACCGATTGATCTCTCAGGTAGTGGACATCCTCCATGAAGAATCTTGTTGTCTCAATTGGTAATAAGAACATTTCGCCAGTATCATCGGATTGTGCATAGATACCTTTCTGCTCATCGATGAAACCGAAAGAAATGCTCTGAGATGAGTTCGTTGCAGTCTCTGTCACCGAGATCCTCGCCCATGGACGGTCGAGTCCGACTGACTGCGGTTCTGGTTGCCGATTGTTAAAAAACTCAGCTACAGCAATCCACCTCAACTGGTTTAAAAGATGCTCCACTGACCTGGCATCAGCAGCACCACAAACTGGACTTTTAAATACCCAATTTCGTTCTTCTATTTTTTCAATATCTATTCCCGAACCAGCAAAATCCATGACCACCCTTGATACGTTCTCAGCATCAAATGTGAAAACCGATTTGTCCCGTAGATCATAGAGGTTCTTGTCAAGAAGTATAATCAGATACATTGGCAGGATGGCAATTCCGTCTTCATCATCGAAATACCCATACACACTCATTCGATCAGGCGTGAGGTCACCGAGATATAAGGTGAATAGTTTATTACCATCCTCTCTCCAGAGTGTTAATTCAATCCCAGGTTTCAAAAGACCGAATCGATGTAATACCGAATCAGTAGCTCTCTCGGGTACCACGGTTCTGAGCTTCAGGACTTTGAAGTAATCAACGATAGTATTAAGAGCGAAATTATCACCTTCTTTTTCCAAAGGGCGTATCATATGCCAGGAGTTGTCCGTTTTCATAAAGGAAAAACTACCGTGTTTGTTTTTTAATTCAAGTCTCTGTACCTCATTGGGGGAGATAGTAATTTGTTGCGTTTCTCCCCGAGAGGCTTGCAATTGTTTTTCCCTTTGTGGAACAACATATAAAAAATAGAACGAAAGTGTGGCAAGGAGGGCAAAGAAAAGTACAAGAAGGGTTTTATAGCCCTGCTTTAGCTTTGTCATCGAATCTTCCTGATGACAAATATCCCAATAAACAATGATAGAAGTGGTAAGAGGATAACCGCCAGCCAGAAGAGAAGCTGTAGTTGAGGCTTTGTGAGAATTATAGGATAGAACTCGTGAACAACAGGAGGAGACGCAATTATGTCCTTCTCCCTGCTCAACCACAGTACACTGTTCATAAATAAATCACCATTTGCACCCTGATCAAAATAGGTATTCTGAACGAAGTCCGAATCCCCAAATACTATAATCCTCCCAACTTTATTCTGCATATCTTCAGAAACACCTTCCACCTCACAGGCAACTGCAATAGTATGCGGCCCCCTTTCATCCTCTAGTTCATCGAATCTACATATGCCATTGTTAAAAAGATTGAATACATCAGTTTCAATCCAGCTTTCATCACTCGTTCTTACGAGAGGGAAAAGAGTAATGCCTTCCCTTCTCACTCCTGATACCTGAACTGAGCGGGAAAGAGGGAAGATCGAAACTGAATCGATTTCTCCGGTAATATCATGGTTGCTATACTGATCGACCAGAGTCATGAGAAAATCAGAACCTGTGATTTTCTTTGATTTATCTATGATTACACCCCTTCCTAGATGGATACCGAACCTCTGACAAAACTGCTCAAGTTCCGGCAAGTGGTCCGGATCCATCATTATCAGGAGAGAGCCTCCTTTTTCAATATAAGCGTACAGGTTATCCAGTTCATCGACAAAGAAATCCTTTGTCGGTCCAGAAATAACGACCACATCAGCGTCTTCCGGTACGTTCTCCAATTTGAGCAGGTTAACAGGAGATGCGTCAAAAGCAAGTGAACCAAGTGCATTCATTGCTTTTGCTAATCCCGATTCAGCAGTATCATCAAGACTCTGCTCGCCATGTCCGACGGTGAAGTATATACCCCTTTCCTCGTCCCCTGTTATTCTTATAACTGCACTCAAAATAGTATTCTCGTTTGGTTTTAAAACCTTTTCCCATCTTTCACCTGATTCTAATACAAGAGTCCCCGATACGATTTTTCCATATTTCCGGGTTCGTCCCGGATTTTTCTCCGGATTGATAATCTCAAAGGTGAAATACTTTGTAGCATCGGAGATTTGCTTCAACAGTTCTACTGTTTTCTCTTCATGGGGATGAGCAGGCGTAAAAAAACCAAGTGCTCGTACTTCTCTGTGTATGTTTTCAAGTACGCTCAGTGTCTGTTCAGAGAGGCTATATCTTCTCGTCACTGTTGTATCGTATCTACCGTAGAGTTTCAACGAGGTCATTGCGACAACGGTGAGAATCGCGAGAAGGAGAAGAGTGGCGAGCACGCTTACCTGCAAAGGCGTTAGGAAAAATTGTTTCTTACCCTCTCGGGACAAGTTTACTTTCTCCACCGTTCAGATTCAAGCGATCTCAAGGTAAGCCAAAAAAAGAAAGCTGAGATGAGAACGAAATATACAATATCGCGTGTATCGATTACCCCACTGGTTAGGGAGGATAAATGTGCACTCATTGAAATGTATTGTAAAACCTGACGCGCAGCCTGCGGAATGGAATCAGCAGTCCACTGTAAGGATGACAGAATAACCACAATGCCATAGGTGATGATGGCAGAAACAATCTGATTTTCAGTGAGTGAAGAAGAAAATATACCTATCGACATAATTGTCAGTCCCTGCAACAGCAACCCCAAATAACCCGATAGGAGAGGGCCGAAATACACCGTTCCAAACATTCCTGTCAGCACTGGATAAATAAAAGTCGCTCCCAGCATGAGCACCAGAACGCAACTACTCGCCACAAACTTACCACCGAGAATCTCAGCCTTCGTGGTTGGATACGTAACAAGCAGCTCAATCGTTCCTATTTTCTTTTCTTCTGCAAAAAGCCTCATGGTCATGAGCGGTACGATGAGTAATAGAAAGAATCCCATGTATGAGAAAAGGGGCATGAAAACAAGCGTATTGGCGCTGATATTTTCATTCAGGACCATTCTGTCAAGATTGATCGCCCTGAAGCTGTATTCACTGAAATTCACGAATAGATCATAGAAGATATACCCACAGATCCCGAAAAACACCGTGGCCAGAATATATATAATCGGCGTTGTGAAATATATACGCAGTTCCATTCTCGCAATGTACTTGAGGTTCCTCAAGAAACATCCTCTTCACTATATCCTGTGACATTAAGAAAAAAGTCTTCAAGGGATTTTTTTACGTGAGTTAATTCAAGAAGTGTCCATTTGCCTGCAATGAAACGGGCGATATCCCCCTGTGATCTGCTGTCATCAACACCTGAAACGATGAAGTCATAAACCTGATCCACGTTCGAAATGGTTTGCTGCAGTATTAATTCATGTCCCAACGCTCGTATCTCTGATCTCACCTGATGAAGTGGTCCCTGAACACGCAAGCGCAAACAGGTATTACTGAAGAGTGAATCTTTCAAACCGTGCTGTATTTCCTTGGCAACTATACGCCCATTTACAATTATTATCACTGAATCACAGAGCATACTTGCCTCATGGAGCATGTGCGTGCTGATGATTACTGTCTTTTTTCCTGATTGCTGCTTGATAATCCGGCGTATATCAACGATTTGCCGCGGATCAAGCCCAACGGTCGGCTCGTCAAGGATCAACAACTCTGGTTTGCCAAGAAGTGCCTGTGCAATACCGACTCTTTGACAGTACCCCTTCGATAGCTTTCTTACATGCTTATGCGCAACATGGGCAATGCCACATATATTCATCAAATCAGTAACCTGGTCCTTGTACTTCGAACGAGGCATCTGTTTAATGAGCGCGATATACTCGAGAAGCTTCTGCACAGTCAAGTCCCTGTAGAGCTGCACCTTCTCCGGAAGATAGCCGATTCGTTTTCGCACTTCGAGCGAGTCGGCAATTACGTCCAATCCATCTATCTTCACCGATCCGGAAGTTGCCGGAATGAAACAGGCAATAATCTTCATCAGTGTGGATTTGCCAGCCCCGTTCGGTCCCAACACACCTACGATTTCACCCTTTTTCACAGTAAAAGAAATATCGTTTAGTACCGTTTGATTACCATATCTTTTATTAAGTTTTGTTACCTGTATCATGTCTCTATCTTTCGAGAACCATTACGTGGCAATAATTCTCACCTGTTCTGAAAGCGCTACTGCCAGTTTTTCATGGTCCTCAAGGTCAATGTGCAGGCCGTCGAGCTTGCTCGATTGTATCACTGTTGAGGTATCGAAGAATGCGCATCCATACTGCTCGGCGATGGTTTTATAGTGCCTTGCCAGTTCCCGAGACTTCTCCACACCTCCGGAGAAGGTCTCCGCATACTCGGTCAGTTTTCCCAGATGAGGCGGGGCCATTATCAGTATCTTCGGTGAGCCGTCACGGCCGCAGTTGCTCTTCTGAATGATCTCGACCAGATAACCGAGGCTCTGCCCGATATCGTAGGGTGTGACACAAAATCGGGCTTTGCAGTCGTTGGTTCCAAGCATGAGGATAACGAGGTCGATCGGGCTGTGTGATCCGAGGCAGGGAATCAGGTACATACTGCCGTTGCGCATGCTCTGCCCCCGTACAGGATCGTCCCAGACCGTGGTCCTCCCGTTCAACCCCTCCTCAATGACATAATACTCTTCCCCGAGGAGCTTCTGGAGAAAACCAGGCCATCGTTTGTTCCTCTCCAGCCGTCCCTTCGTGACTGCGTCCCTCCCGTATGTATTCGAATCACCGTAGCACAGTACCACATACATGGTTTTTCACCTCACATACCTGTTTCCTGTAATAGGTTATCGCGCCAACTGCAGCACCTCGATCACATCCTGTTTATCGAGGGGTCTAAACCAGCCGACCGGACCATTCTCAACGCATTTGGAGGCAAGCTCATCAAAGCGGTCATCTTTGACGCCCAGCTCATTAAGAGTGACAGGCATTTCCACCTTTCGAAAAAATTCCTCGAGCCTGTTGATTCCCTCCAGGGCTGTCCTTTCGGGATCATCGAAATTGTATTCAACATCCCAGACCCTCATTGCAAACTTGATAAACATGTCCAGTCTCTCCCGGTACACGTATCGCATCCAGGAGTGTGTAATTGCGGTTAATCCGGCTCCATGGGCAACATCGTAGATACCACCAAGCTCATGCTCAATCTTGTGGCATGCCCATGCCGGTATTCGTCCCGTGCCGACGATGTCATTGTGCGCAATCGATCCCGCCCACATGATCTCTGCTTTTGCGTCGTAGTTTTCGGGTTCCTTCAATACGATGGGTAGGTTTTTAATTACCGTTTTGAGTATACCTTCACAGAGCTTATCCGTCAGATCGACATGCTGTGTGACCGAGAAGTACCGCTCCATCACATGCGACATGATATCGCAACCTCCGGAGGCAGTTTGATACGCGGGGAGCGTAAAGGTCAATTCAGGGTTCATGATGGCAAATTTCGGCCGAACGATGTCGATACCATCGATAGAACGTTTATACCATCCGTCCTCATTGGTGATTACCGCACTGCCGCTCGATTCACTCCCAGCAGCCGGTATGGTGAGAATGACCCCCACAGGAAGCGTTTCCTTGACTTCCGCACCTCCTGAAAAAAAGTCCCACACATCCCCTTTATAAGGCACACCGATGGCGATGGCTTTCGATGAATCGATTACACTCCCGCCACCCAATGCCAGAATGAAATCGATGTTCTTTTTTCTTGCCAGACTGATACCCTCCCGAACGAGGCTCACCCGGGGATTCGGTTTGACACCGGTCAGCTCAAATACCTCAAGCCCCTCATCTTTGAGAGACGAAAGTATCCTGTCAAGGAGACCGGTTTTCTTTACAAACTCATCCCCATAGTGATGGAGCAGAACCTTCGAACCGTACAGCTTCGTCTCATCGCCGACCTTCATCTCAGTTTCTCTTCCAAAGATTATCTTTGTTGGATTGTAATAGACAAAATTCTCCATCTTTCACCTCTCAATATACGATGATATCGTTTATCCCTTCACCGCACCGAAGGTGAGTCCACGCACGATATACCGCTGCATAAACACCGCAAGCAGTATGCCGGGAATAGCGGCGATTGTGGCGAGTGCGGACAATTCGCCCCACGCAACACCCGTACTCCCGATGTAATCCTGCAGGGCCAGAGGCAATGTCTGCACGTTATTTCTGCCGAATATCGAGGCGAACATGAGCTCGTTCCATGCAAATATAAATGCAAAGAGGCTTGCAACCGCAATACCAGCCCGTGCAAGGGGAATCGCGATCTTGAAGAATACCTTGAATCTGCTGTGCCCATCAACCATCGCCGCCTGTTCCAGTTCGAAGGGTATGTCCTCGAAGAAACCCTTCATGATCCATATACAGAAGGGCAGATTAAAAAACATGTAGCTCAGAAAGAATACAAAATAGGTGTCCAGCAGCTTTAATGTTTTAAAAATAAAAAAAAGAGGGATAACCCCGATCACAGGTGGGAGGAATAGTATGGAAAGAATGAAGAAAGAAATATGCTGCCCTCCCGGCCTGTACCGCGCAATCGAATAACTGGCCGGTACCGATATAATCATCGTGATGATGGTAACGGTTATGCTGATGATAGCGCTGTCAATCAGTCCCTTTGTTCCTCGTACCGACAGGGCGTTCTTGAAGTTCTCAAACATTAACTGTTTCGGAATCATCGATGGTGGGCGGGTGTAGAATTCGCCAAGCTCCTTGAAGGACCCACTAATAATCCAGTACACGGGAAAGAGGAATGCGAGAAGCACGATAACGATGAGAATCCACCGCATCACTGCCAGAGCAGCTTTCGCACCCGCTCTCTCCCCTGCTTTGAGAAGATCTCTTTTCATTTCCTATCACCCCTGTACACTGATCTTACTACTGGTCGTGAATCTCAGGAAAATGTTCGCCAGAATAATCATAAAAATGATTTGTAAAACCCCCATTGCCATTGCATACCCTATGTCGAGATACTTCAAACCCGTATAGTAGGTGAGCAGGCTCAATGTTTCTGTTGCAGAACCGGGACCCCCCTGGGTCAGTATCATGACCGGGTCGAATATCTTGAAGATGAAAATGGTTCTTAAAAGTACGATGAGGACGAACATCGGCCTGAGCAGCGGAAGGGTCACACGAAGGAATACCATGATCGGTTTGGCTCCGTCCACATCCGCCGCCTCGTACACCTGCTCCGGAATGCTCTCGAGGCCGGCAAGAAGCACCAGTGCCACAAAGGGGGTCCACTGCCATGTATCAACGATAAGTATTGAGAGTAATCCCCAGAAACGATTGCTGCTCACCCACAGGGGTTCCTTCATCCCCAGTTGACCCAGGACATAGTTGAGTGGACCAAACACATCGTTCAGAATGAGCTTCCAGTTGAGACCGGTTACCACAGGAGCGATCAATACCGGAATCAGTAACAGCGCCATCGCGACGGATCGTAACTTGAAGGGTTTTTTTAACAGGAGTGCGATCCCAAGTCCAACTACGGACTGAATAATGATGCCACATACCATGAGTAAGACCGTGTTTGAAAAGGCATTTCCAAACCTTGAATCCTGAAAGAGGTTGAGGAAGTTCTTGAATCCGCAGAATCGTGGCGGGGTGGGAACCGCAAGCTTCCAGGTTCTGAATGCATTCACAAACATGAAGAACATCGGCCCTATCGCTAGAAATAAGAGGATGATAAATGCAGGCGCTATCATGCCGTATGCTAGACGCGTTTGCTTGTCCCAGAAGATCGTTTTGTATGTGCTACTCGCCGGATGACCATTCATGTTTGTTCCTTTCTTTTGCATCTTTTCATCATGATGCGTGTTACATGCGGGTATCGGCCCTGATGGGCCGATACCCCTTGAAAGCAATTCACAGATCATCGACGGGACGTCAATCTATGTATCCAAGGTCCTTCCACGCCTTGAGTTGTGAAAGCCATATTGCCTTCTGACTGTCGAATCCCAGGGAATCACTGATCTTGTTCCACTCTTCGGCGACCTTATCAAGTGCTTCCCTATGACCGATTTCACCTGAGAGGGCCTTATGTATGTACAGGTCAAGGATGTCCATATATTCATTGGAACCCGGGATGCTCAGATCGGGATACCCTTTTTCCAGATTCGCCTGTATCGCATCGAGGTAATTCCTGCAGTCATCCACAGGCACCTCACCCTGGGAAAAGTCAGCAAGATACTGTGAAAGCTTTTCAGGTGCGTTTACATGAGAGTACCTAAAAGGATCCTCCCCCGTTCTTGGATCAAAGCAGAAGTCGATGCTTGCCTCTTGGCTCATGAAAGATGCAACCCAGAAGGCCTCGGCCGGATGTTTTGTGGTAGAAGTGATTGCCAGTACCCGCCCGAAGGGCATCGTAGCCTTGTACTGAAGTTTCCCGCCTTCCATGGCGCCGGGAATGTGAGATATCCCCACCTTGCCAGCCACAACGGACTCTTCCTGGTTGTAGCTGAACTTAAACAGATCGGTCCACAGGATGAATGTAGCGAGGTTCCCTCCAAGGAAACTGCCCCTATTCTCCATGTACCCCCAAGAGAGGATACCAGGAGGTGCAAACTTGGCCATTTCCCTCAGATCAGCGAGTGCCCGCAATCCAGCATCACTGTTGATCATTGGTTCCAAATTTTCATCGAAATAGATTCCACCGTACGCAGTGAAGTGATCCATCCATTCGAAATGGCACCATCCCCTGCCGAGAAGCATGCCATTGCCATAGAAGTCGTTTGCAAGGCTCTCGCCCGCGAGCTTCTCACCTTTCTTTCGGGTGAAGAACTCCGCAACGTCCCGGGCCTGCTTCCACGTTTCAGGCACGGTCAGCCCATAGCCATACTTCTTCTTAAAGCTGGCCCGCTCATCGGTATCTTCAAACAGGTCCTTCCTGTAGTAGTATACATGAAGGTCACCGTCATAGGGCAGGGCATACAGCTTATCCTCGTATGTGCAGTAGAGCTTACGGTAGGGTGTTATGATGTCATCAAGGTCCGGGTCCCTCACCCCGATAAGATCATCCATTGGCCGCAGATTTCCCATGTTGACGAACTCAGGAAGCAGCATTGGGAAAAAGACCACCAGGTCAAAGGCACCCGTGCCACTCACGAATTCATTCTTCAGCTTCGTGTACACATCGGCCTGCGCAACGGGATTTAAAATTATCTCGATGCCCGACTCTTCCTTGATCTGTTCCTTGAACAGCTCAAAGGGAAAAACGTTGATGCCCCCGTCAACAAAGACATTGATCTTTGTGCCCGGGGTTACAGTCATCTCCCCCGCTTCTGCGGGCATATCCTCCTTTTCACCTTTTCCTCCGGCAAAACACAGAGCGCCGAATGTCATGAGAATTGAGAGAATGACTACTGATACCACAATTCTATGTACTCTCATTTCCTCCTCCTTCAATGTTGGGTTATTCTCATTCCCATGGGCCCAACACATCTCATTCTACGCCTTCAGTTTTCTTCTTTTTGACTGCATCCCCCCTTTCCGTACATACCGGCTGCGCTCACGGAGGTCTTCATCACAGCACTCGCTCGCCGCTTGATTCAGCAAATATGCAGACCCGCTCCTCCTCAAAGCGAAAGGACACCTCTTCATGCATCTTGTAGGGCACACCACTTTCAACCTCAATGAGAAACTTTTCACCGTCGCAGACAACCATGAGGAATCCGGTCTCCCCGAGGTCCTCATAGGAGTATATTCTCCCCTCAATCGCTCCCTCTTCCTTCTTCCTGCAGAGATGGATGTACTCGGGCCTGACGCCCAGTACCACCTTTTCGTTCAAATAGCCGGACAGATCCTTTCCGGACATGAGCCGCTCGGATAGAGAAAATTTTCGTTCCTCACACTGTACGGCAATCCCACTGGTTCCGTTTTTCCCGAGCGTCCCGTAGGCAAAGTTCATGGGTGGCTCACCGATAAAATCCGCGACAAAGAGATTTATTGGATCATCGTAAAGCTCTTCCGGTGTACCGATCTGCTGCAGCCGACCCTCATTCATGACGAGTATCCGATCGGACATGGCAAGTGCCTCGAGCTGATCATGAGTAACGAGAATGAAAGTCAACTCATTGAGCTTCTGAATTCTCTGCAGCTGAACCCTGAGATCCACCCTTTCCTGCGCATCAAGATGCGAAAGCGGCTCGTCGAGCAGATACACCGAGGCACCCCTGATAAGGGCTCGACCGAGGGATATTCGCTGCTGCTGTCCACCTGACAGCTCACCGGGTTTCATGTTTTGGTAGTCCCCCAGATGAAGCAGCGATAGAATGGACTTCACCCTCTCTCGAATCTCACCCTTGCTCACCTTCTTCGTCTGAAGAGGAAAGGCCAGGTTCTTGTATGTTGTGAGGTGGGGGTATAGTGCATAGCTTTCAAAGGCCAGCGCAATGTCCCGCTCACGGGCTCTGATACCGTTTATCTTTACTCCGTCGAGAAGGATATTTCCGGCAGTAATGACCTCAAGCCCCGCTATCATTCGGAGGGTCGAAGATTTGCCACAGCCCGAAGGACCCACGATGGTGAGGAACTCTCTGTCCTTCACGGTAAAGCACAGGTCCTTGACCGCTTCTACCTCACCGTAGTTTTTGTACACCTTCTCCAGTACGAGCTTATCCATCTTTCTCCCCGAGAACTCTTATGAGTTTTTTATTTTCATTGAAGATGCACGCACCATTCAAATCGACCTGAACCGTGATATTCTGTCCGATCTCAAACTGCTGATGGCCCCTGAATTCGGTCTTGAATATTTCATCACCGACTTTCATGGAGACAACGGTGTTCATACCATGCCTCCCTGACGAATATACCTCTGCCGAGATCCTGTTATTGCCCGTTGTTGTGGCAAGATGGATCTTCGAAGGTCTGATTCCTAGAATGGCATTTCCCTCCTGAAGCTGTTTTCCAAGGTGCAATGAAATATCACCCGCCCGAAATACGGATTGTTCCTTTTCGTCTGATATAGTACCCGGCAGCAGATTCATGGGAGGATCACCGATGATTTGTGCAACAAAGGTGTTGCTGGGTCGTCTAAAAATCTCCTTCTTGGTTCCATACTGCTCAACCTTCCCCTTATTGAGAACAATGATATGGTTACCCAGGCTCATCGCCTCACGCCAGTCATGGGTTACGTAAATAATCGATATCTTGAGCGTCTCCTGCAGATGCTTGAACTCACCGATCATCTGATACCGAAGTTTCGCGTCCAGATGTGCAATGGGTTCATCCATGAGATAGAGATCAACCGGTTTAACGAGAGCTCTCCCCAACGCTACACGTTGTCTCTGCCCTCCGGAGAGAAACCCGGGTCTGCGGTCGAGAAAGGGATAGATACCCAGCATAGTAGCAATGTTTCGTACCCTGTCCTCGATCTCTTTCTCCTCCATATGCAGGGCACGAAGAGAACTTGCAAGGTTCTCGTACACAGTGATATGGGGATACAACGCATAGGTCTCAAAGACCATTGCTACGTTCCGTTCCTTCGGCTCAAGGTTGTTGACCATGCGTTTATTGAAATAAATTTTACCCTGTTTTACCGATTCAAGGCCGGCGATGACTTTTAATGTCGTGGTCTTCCCCGCACCGGATGGGCCGAGAATCACAAGACATTCACCCCTCTTTGCAGCAAGATCGATTCCCCTTAATGCCTCAACACTCCCATAGTTCTTCAAAACGCCCCTTAGAACCAGAAGATCTTCACCCCCACTGCTGCCCGTGTCTTTTTCCACTGTCATTTTTCTCATACACCTTTATATGAAATGTCATTGCGATGATGCAGGATGCCCTTTACTTTCGTATTTCAGTAGATTCACCTCGAACCGCGTCTTGTCTCCCCGGTGAAGTGAATGGAAACACTCAAGGGGTCTCCCATTCCTCTGGTATGTCACACTCTCTACCTCAATAAGTGGAGACCCCACGGCAATACCAAGCAGTGAAGCTTCATATTCGTTTGCTGGTGTTACTCCGATGTAGCGATGCCCCTTATAGATCTCGAAACCGCAGGCTTCCTCCAGATAGGCATAGAGGGACCTGTTCTCCATATTTACATTGATAAGACGAGGACACAGGTCCTCCGGTACGTAGTTGTCTGAATACACAGAGGGCTCGTTATTGAGCTCCCGTAAACGGCTGAGGAATATGAGGGGTGCGTTAATCTGCAGATGCAGTGTTTTAGCTATGATAGGGGGGGCCGGCACGATCTCCTGCTTGAGAATTCTGGTCGTTACTCTATAGCCCTGTTTTTGAAATACCTCGTGGAAACCGGCTAGATTTTCGACGAAACCAGAAGTGATCTTTATACTTGCAATGAAGGTCCCTTTCCCCTTCGCTGTAGATAAGTAACCCTCATTCTGCAGTTCCTTGATCGCCTGGCGCACAACGGTCCTGCTTATATCAAATCGCTCACAGAACGCCGTCTCAGATGGCAGCTTCCAGTTAGGCGACCAGTTCCCCGACTCAATCTGACCGCGTATAAACTCCTTCAACTGATGATAGTAGGGTACGGGGCTCTCCTTATCGATACCATAGTACTCGTTGAATTCAACTTCTCGTTCCATACCTCTTTAAACGTCCTTCCGGAATTCGCCTTCAGGTACTTGAATACACGCCCCGGAGAATATCGGCCGGATCTGGATCGGTGCATTCCTTCTCACTGTACTGAATCGCTGCCTCTATTTCCTCTGCAGCACGATTTTCCATATCGTGATACTCCCTCTCTGTCAGCAAACCTTCATCCTTGAGCTTTTTTTTGAACGTCACAACGGGGCACTGCTTCTCACCCTCCCGTCTCTCCTTGTCGGTTCTGTATATGTCTCCATCGCTGATGGAATGTCCTGTCCAGCGGTGCCACATCCCTTCAAGGAGTGTCGGTCCTTCACCCTCGCGTGCCCGTTTTATCGCTTTTTGAGCCTCTCTGTACACGGCGAGCACGTCACGTCCCTCAACTGTGACACCGGGTATATTGTAGGCTTTTGCGCGCACGGACAGATGGTCCATACCCGTCGATTTTTTAACGGACACCGAAATTGAATACCGGTTGTTCTGGAGCACGAACACCACGGGTAATTTCAAGGCAGCCGCCATGTTCAAAGCCTCGTGGAAATCGCCGCGGTTTGCAGCACCATCCCCAAAAAAGGTCATGGCCACGCCCTTCGACTTTTTTACCTTCAACCCGAGGCCAGCCCCCATTGCAACAGGTATGAGTGAACCGATAATGCCGGTTCCCGGAATGATGTGTTTGCTCATATCACCGTACATATGCGACCCAGTGGGAACCCGTCCTCCCCCGAGCCCTTCCTTTTTATTGTAGTATCCTGCCATTAAAAATTTTAGGTCCAGCCCCATCATAAGCTCAGGCAGCTTCCCCCTGTGGGAGGGGACTATATAATCTTCCGCGGGATTAAGATCATAACAGCAGCCAACGTGTATTCCCTCTACGCCTATACCTGGATGGTGATGCCCGCGCACCCTTCCCTCCTTGAAGAGCAGCGTAATTGTCTCCTCGATCTTCCTGCCCAGAACCATCCAGTACATCATTCTTTTTTGTACTTCTGCAGATAGCTTCAATGACCTTTCCTCCCCTTCGCCTTCATTTCAGTTTATTCCACATGTTACTGTTGCGAGGATTTCATCGCATTCCTGGAACTTTGCCTGTTAACGGAGATGCATAACGAATCTCCCCATATCCTCTAGATACTCCATTACCTTCATGAGGAACCTCCCTCCAGAAGCCCCGTTCACCACCCTGTGGTCGAATGTTGAACCACATATCATCTTCTTACGAATCTCTATCCTTCCGTCCCGCACTCCCGGGGCCTCCCGTGCAGTGCCCATATAGATGATCGAGACCTGCGGCTGTAGTATCACCGACGTAGCCGAATGGATTTGAAACATCCCGACGTTGGTGAGAGTCATGGTGCCACCCTCCACATCTGAAGGTTCGAGCCTTTCGTCCCGAGTCTTTTTGATCAGGACCCCGAGCTCATCAACCAGCTCAAGGACGGACTTGCTCCGTATATCCTTGATCACAGGTACAAGAAGTTTCTCGCCAAGATCTATAGCTATACCCATGTTTATTTCTTCAAGAACGGTAAAACCCTTTCCGTCGCAATGTGCATTGACGATAGGCACTTCCTGAATCCCGTGCTCAAGGGCCTTCATCATAAACGGGAGGTATGTGATTCTGAGACCCTCCAGCTCGCGTATACGCTGTATGAAGTGCGAAAGTTCGGTGACATCCGCCTCAACGGACATGGTGTAGTGTGGTATCTCGGTCTTGCTGGCCAGCATGCGGTCCGCAATGACCTTTCTCCAGCCCTTAAATTCGACCCTCTGTCCGGGCTTGACGCCGGCTGTCGACATAACAGACGTTTTCGACGTAGCCGCTGGAGCCGCTAATGTCTCTTTTCGCTCCACATCATACCGTGTAATAAAATCAATCACATCCTGCTTCACTATACGGCCATGCGGGCCACTGCCGGTCACTATCTGAGAAAGGTCGATCCCCTTTGACCGTGCAACAGCCTTGGCAGCAGGCGATATCTTTCTGCCCTCCTCCATCCGAGCTTTTTCCTTCACCTGGACTGATTCCCCGGTAATCTCTGCTTCGGCCTTCGGTAAAGCCTCATCCCCCGCTTCCGGCGGTTTTTCCTCGCCCTCCAGCATGATTCCCATCACTTCACCAACAGTCACCACCTCTCCCGCCCTGTACTTCACTTCGTTGAGCACACCACTCCTTTCAGCCGGGATATCAACTGCGAGCTTATCAGTCTCCACGCAGACCACGTTTTCTCCCTCTTTGATGCTGTCCCCAACTTCTTTGTACCATTCGATTACCGTTCCCTCTGTAATGCTGAAACCTGCCTCAGGCATCTTGATCTGTACCATCGATTGCTCCTAAAACTGTATGACTTCCGTCACCGCATCAAGAATCTTCTCAACATTGGGAAGGTAGTATTCCTCCATTTTGATCCAGTTCGGTATGGGTGTGAACGGAGCCCCAACCCTCTTTACAGGACCATCCAGATAATCGATCGCTTTATCTGCAAGGATGGCTGCAATTTCTCCGCCGTAGCCTCCGAATACAGGCGCCTCATGAACCACGACAGCCCTCCCGGTTTTCTCAACCGACTTCAGAATAAGGTTTTCATCAAGAGGTTGTATGGTCCGTGGATCGATTACCTCAGCAGATACCCCTCTCTGCTCGAGAGCTTCTGCCGCTTCCAGAGACCGTCGAACCATCGCTCCGGTTGCAATAATGGTGACATCGTCGCCCTCTTTCTTTATATCACCCTTACCCAGAGGAATGAGATACTCATCCTCCGGTACCGGGCCACTCAACCTCTTGTACAAAAGCTTGTGTTCCATGAACATGACCGGATCATTGTCCCGGATGGCCGATTTCAACAGACCCTTCGCATCTGCGGGATCCGATGGCATGACCACCTTTAATCCGGGCACGTGAGCGAGCCATGCCTCGAAACTCTGTGAATGGTGAAATCCTGCGCCGATTCCTGCCCCATAGGAGGTCCGGTACACGATGGGTACGTCCACCTCATCGTTCAACACCCATCTCATCTTTGCGACATTGTTCACCAGTTGATCCATAATGATGGCGATAAAATCACCGAACATGATTTCCGCTATTGGCCGGAGTCCCACCATGGCGGCACCGAGCGCAGCTCCCGTTATCGCGACCTCGGAAAGGGGCGTGTCGATGACCCTATCCAATCCAAAGCGATCAACGAGCCCCCTCGTCGCTCCAAACATACCTCCACCGCCATATCCGACGGTGATATCCTCCCCGAATATGAAAACTCTTTGATCCTGCTCCATCTCTTCAATGAGTGCCTCATTGATTGCCTCTACATATGTTATCTCTCGCATGATGCCCCAACTTTCCTACAAGGTATAGGTTGACATAACGTAATCATATAATCTTATTATCTTGTAATTACAGGCAATTATAAACAAATTGCTCCTTTTGTCAAGATATAAATTATCCCTCTTCCAATTGAGATAAAGCGCTACTGGCCCTGATCGGGTTGTTGGAACTTTATCAGCTCAACTTCGAATCGTGTCCTATCGCCCCGGTGTAATGCGTGAAAGTACTCGAGAGGCCTCCCGTCCTTGAGATAGGTAACACTGTCGAGCTCGATCAAGGGTGATCCCACTTCGATATTCAACAGTGATGCCTCGTATTCATTTGCCAAACTGACACTGATGTACCGACGCCCCTTGTGCATCATCAAACCACACCCGCACTTTTCCAGAATGGCGTAGAGGGACTTGTTTTCCAGGTCGGCTATAAGCAGTTCAGGACATAATCCTTGTGGTATATATGTCGTCACATACACAGAAGGCTCTTCATTGAGCTTGCGAAGACGACTGAGTGTTATGACTGGTGTATTTATATCGACTTCAAGGGCTTCTGCAACGTTTCGTGATGCGGGTGCAAGCTCCTGCTTCAGGATATGCGTGGTTACGCTATATCCCCGTTTGACCATCTCCTCATAAAATCCTGTGAGGCTCTGTACAAACCCTTCAATGATTTTTGGACGGGCGATAAAAGTTCCCTTCCCCTTTTCGGTCGAAAGGTATCCCGCATTCTGCAGTTCCTTGATCGCCTGTCGTACAACAGTTCTACTGATATCGAAGTGTTCACAGAACTCGGCCTCAGATGGGAGTTTCAGCGCCGGTGACCAGTTACCGGAATCGATCTCACGCAAGAGATACATTTTCAGCTGATGATAGTACGGTACAGCGCTACCCTTATCAATGAAAAAATCATTCTGTAATTGCACCGTCTTTTCCATCGACTCTCCCTATACCTGTCAATACTCACCCTGTATACATGTTATCATATCGCACTATACGAACAATATTACAGGTTGCATGGTTTATATCAAGAAAAAATAGAACATCATCGGTCATGTTCCTCAGCTCATCTGTTATGCTCACCTGTTTATAATCGGCCGGTCTATTCAGACAGATGGACAAGATATGAAAAATCCTGTGCGTCCAATTTCTCTTTATTGATCTCCTGCAGGATTATTTCAGTGGACCACGCAGAGGCATGTGCCACCACTGATGTGCACTTGTCCATATGTGCACCCGCCTCTTCGAATTGGTTTTTCTCCTCTTGATTCCACAAATCGAATGATCGCCTGAAAATTTTTTCATGTATTGCCTTACAGAGCACGGTACCATACTCGATTATGAACCTGTCATGAAGCGCACCTGCCATATGAAAAGAATGGTAATTCTCTTCGCGATCACTATCGAATTTATTACGTCGTCGTCCGAAGAATAAACTCATCATCATGATGCCGCCTGTATATCCACCGCAGATTCCATCACAGAGCATACCGCAGCCTGCGGCAAAACCGCTGGCTGCCTTAAATACGAAATCGTTCCTTATTCCAAGCGTGTCCTGAATAGCAGCTACGGTAGACTGCGCGCAACCGCGATAGGTTTTTTCGTACTCGAACCCGCGGTTGAACGCAGCTTTTATCAGTCTTTCATTCTTCATACCTGCCCATCTCCTCACCTGTGCTTCACTAGGAATCCATGAGATACCCGCCGTTTACATTGATGATCTGGCCGGTGATGAAATCCGCCTCGTCAGACACGAGAAACAGTACTGCAACAGCCACATCACGGGGTGTACCAAGTCGCCGAATTGGAATTTTTTCCATCATCTCATTTCTCTTATCCTCGCCCCAGTAGTCCATCATCGGGGTAATGATTGCATGAGGCGCGACTGCATTGACGTTTATGCCGAATGGGCCGAGCTGCCGTGCCAGCGATTTTGTGAGCACCGACATGGCACCTTTCGAAGAACCGTAACAAGCTGCCGTGGTATGATCACCCCGCTGACCTGCAATAGATGAGATGTTTACGATCTTCCCATACTTCTGTTTCTTCATTATTGGAACGGCTTCACGGCAGCAGTAGAATGTACCGTAAAAATTCACCTTGAACACCCTGTCGAGAATATCATCGGTTATCTCCTCAATGGAACCGAATGGCAGTATCCCCGCATTATTGACCAGAATATCGAGCCTGCCGTAGCTGCGAACACATGTATCTATCAGCTTCTTTACTTCATCTGATCGAGAAACATCGGCCTTGACGGCAATGGCTGTTAACCCTTCCTCTATAATCTCAGAAACAACCTGTTGTGCCTTTTCCTCTGACTTCGAATAGTTCACAACAACATTCGCCCCTTCCTGTGCAAAAAAAATCGCTATTCCCCTTCCGATGCCATAGCTGGACCCGGTGACAATTGCCGTTTTTCCTCTCAGTCTTTGCATGGACATATAACCTCTATGATAGTATTATCCCCTCTGCTATGTTCTGAAAAACTATTGACAAAATCAATGTAATCATATTATCCTATTATCCTATTATTACAAGTCTTATTTTATCATACAAATACAAATTGTCAAGAAAAACAATTCCCAATTAAGGGGATATACATGATTGCAATTAAAAAAGTGTCCGTTCTCGGAGCAAACGGGACCATGGGTTCCCTTTCTGGCGGTATTTTTGCTCAGGCAGGTATCAGGTGTGTATACTTTGCACGATCCATGGAAAAGGCTAAACGAGGAATTGAAAATGCGGTTAAACAGGCGCGGAGTGACGTGATCAGGGACTATATCGTTCCGAAAACCTATGAGTCCCTGGAAGAGGAACTGCCTGACTGTGACTGGATAATGGAGGCTGTGGCTGAAAATCTTGAACTGAAACGTGATTACTATCAAAGAGTGGACGCCTCCCGTAAAAAGGGAAGCATTGTATCCACCATATCTTCGGGCCTGTCAATTGAAGACATGACCCGGGAGTGTAGTGATGATTTCAGGGCACATTTCATGGGTGTTCATTTTTTCAATCCCCCCGGTAAATTACTCGCCAATGAACTCATCTTTCATCCGAGCAATACTACGACACTCAAGAAAGATGTATATGAATTCTGTGAAAATGTTTTGAGAAGGATAAATATTGTAACCTACAATGAACCGGGATTTGCGGGGAACCGGATCGGTTTTCAGTTCCTGAATGAAGCAGCTCTTTACGCAGAAAAGTACGGTGTTGAAAGAATAGACTATCTTCTTGGTCCTTTTACTGGAAGGACACTTTCACCCCTTACAACAATCGATCTGGTTGGGCTCGATGTGCATAAGGCCATTGTTGACAACATTTACGAGAAAATCAATGATGAACGACACGACACATTCCGTATACCTGATTATGTACAGAGGATGATCGAAAAAAAAATGTTTGGCCTCAAAAGTGGCCCAGTGGGAGGATTTTACCAATACAACGAAAGGAAGGAGAAGCTGGTCATAAATCCCTCGAGCCTGGAACATGAGCATCTGGAGAACAGCAGGATCGATTCGATCGAGAGAATTAAACTGCATATCCATGACGGGGAATATAAAAAAGCTGTTTCCCTGATTCAAAATGATATTTCTGAACCAATGTCAATAATAAGGCATTTCATAGCGGGGTATATCGCGTACAGCTACACACGTATCGGAGAAATAACACCGGTAGAAGACGGGATTCATGGAATCGACAGGGTCATGTCCTATGGCTTTTCCTGGCTTCCTCCATCCGCATGGGTCGATTTTCTTGGTGGTCCAAAAGAAACGATAAAACTGTTGGAGCAATCAGGATTTACCATACCCGATCAGTTAGCGGGTACAGATGAAGGAAAGCAGTGCCGGATACCCGAGGTGACGAAGTTTTTCATCGCTTACTAATAAAAATTTTAAACCTGTAAAAAGGAGAATTGACATGCCGTCAAAGGTATACATTCTTGGGGGCTATCAAACGGATTTTGCCCGGAACTGGTCTAGAGAGGGAAAAGGCATTCAGGCAATGATCAATGAAATCATGGATGGGGCTTTAAACACCACGGAAATTGATATAAAGGATATTCAAGCGATCCATGTGGGAAACTTCGCGGGAGAGCTTTACATGATGCAGGCCCATCTTGGCTCATTTCCTCTGAACTATGATTCAATCCTGCGGGGTATCCCGACCGCACGCCATGAGGCTGCGTGTGCATCCGGTTCAATCGCTGCACTCATGGCTCGGGCAGAAATCGAGGCCGGCATCTACGATCTCATCGTGGTTCTGGGTATTGAGCTCATGAAAGGTGTAGATTCAAAAATCGGTGGTAATTATTTAGGCACAGCAGCGTGGTATGAAAAGGAATGTGTGGGTATAGAATTCCCCTTCCCCAAGCTTTTCGATCGGCTGTACGATGTGTACGAAGAACTCTACGGTGTGGAATACGAGCATCTGGCAGAGATAGCAGTCATCAACTATGAAAACGCCAAAAGAAATCCAAAAGCCCAAACAAGAGGCTGGTACATGAACAAAAAACATGCGTGCAGCGTAGGGGACTATAACCGAACAATTGGCACACGACTCCGCGCATCGGATTGCTCACAGGTCACTGACGGCGGGGCTGCGATTATTCTTGCCTCCCAGGACTATGCCCAGAAGTATGCAAAGAAACGGGGCTCAAAGCTCGCGCATATCCCTTTCATTCAGGGGTGGGGCCACAGAACAGCTCCCATCCGTTTTGACGACAAAGCTGAAGAAGCTAGACACAACGAATACGTGCTGCCCCATACCAGAAAGGCTCTTACCGACGCTTTCAGGAGAGCACACATTCGCGGGGTGCAGGATATTTCGTGTATTGAAACCCATGACTGCTTTACCATTACCGAATATGCAGCCATCGAGCACTTTGGCCTCACCAGTCCGGGCGAGGGCTGGAAAGCTATCGAAGAGGGGACCATCCGATTCGATGGTTCCTGCCCCATAAATCCATCGGGAGGACTCATAGGAGGAGGACATCCAGTTGGTGCCACCGGAACACGGCAGCTCTACGATGCCTATCTGCAGATTACCGGGAAGGCGGGAGACTATCAGGTTCCAGGAGCCAAACGGATTGCTACACTGAATATCGGGGGATCTGCGACCACCAATGTCGTGCATATCGTTGGAAAGGATGGCTGAGGTTGATTCCGCTCTCATACCTCTATAATCCGGCACTCAGCCTGATACCCTTTTAACCTGCACCTAGAAGCTCGCCACATCTGTCAGGTATTCGATCGTCTCCTGAAGAGAGGGAACGACCTCCTTCAGCGGATAGTACTCGAGCCCATAATAGCCCCTGTACCCCATTTCGTCGAGCTTCTTGAGAATGAGTGGTAGGTTGAGCTCGCCCTCGGCAAGTTCGTGTTGTCCCGGAATTCCCGAGATATGGATGTGTCCGATATACTCGATGTACTCCTGCAGGGAGGCGAGTATATTCCCCGTCATAATCTGTACATGGAACACGTCGTAGAGCATCTTCACATTTTTGCCCCCCACTTCGCGAAGCAAATCGCCCGTTTCTTTGACCGTGGTCAGAAGACATCCCTTGTACTTGGGCAGACTCAGAGGCTCGACTGTCAGCATGATTCCCGTTCCCTCGACTTTACTATCCAACTTCCGTAGAGAAGAGACAATCCTCTTCAACAGGGTGGAGCGCTTCTCTCCCGGCACCTCCTTTCCCACGAAGGTAATCAGCTGCAGAACCCCAAGCTTCTGTACTATGGGGATGAGACGGTCGAGCTCCCTGAACATCATATCCGTACCTCTGTCACTCACCAGGTTCCCGCCATGATCGGCGTGCGGTGAATTGAGTGCAAAGGTCACGAGCTTCATGTCCAGTTCCCCATTCATCCGGTGTATAACATCCAGATCCTTTGCCTTTTCCTTCTCCAGCCAACCGCCCTTCCCGTCCCGCATCATATCGTGATACCAGAACTCATAGGCCTTGAACCCCAGCTCAGCACAGGTCCTGATCTGCTCTTCATATGGGACCGTGTAGGGAAAAATCGTTTCAATGCAAACACTCAATCGATCAATCTTTTTTGCCATCCTGTTCTGTCTCCTTTGATGTGCCGTCTCTTCTCACTTCACATCGAGCATTTATATATTATCATATTATCCTGTAATCTTATTATTACAAGTTATTTAATTTAAAAATCTTGTCAAGAAAAAAGCACGGAGATACCTCTTTATGAGGGGTTCTCCGTGAAAGGCATGTTTTGCATAGAATGGTTTATGCAGCCCTGGTCGATACGATCTTCACGCTTGCGCTGGCACCGATACGGGTCGCGCCTGACTCGATCATCAGCTTCGCATCCTCGAAGGTGCGTACACCGCCGCTCGCCTTAACGCCCAGGGAAGAACCAACCACCCTTTTCATGAGCGCAATATCGTGCGCCGTTGCACCACCCTCGGCAAATCCCGTTGAGGTCTTCACATAATCCGCACCTGCCTGTTTGGATATTTCGCAGGCAAGCACCTTCTCGTCATCGGTGAGAAGGCATGTCTCGATGATAACCTTGAGTAACGTTGTTGCCCTGCATGCCCTGCGAACGGCGCGTATGTCCTTTTCAACGGCATCGAGGTTTCCCGACTTCAGTGCTCCAATATTGATCACCATATCTATTTCAGAAGCGCCGTTCTCTATGGCGTTTCGCGTTTCGAATCCTTTGGACCTGCTGTCCATGGCACCCAGTGGGAAACCGATCACGGAGCACACAGCCACATTCTTACCCCTGAGCCTCTTCGCACAGAAGGGTACCCAGTAGGAGTTGACGCACACGGAATAAAAGCTGTACTCCACTGCTTCGTTGCAGAGCTGTTCGAACTGGTCCTGCGTTGCATCAGGTTTCAGCAGGGTGTGGTCGATGTACTGAGCCACGTCGGCAGGAACATTGACAATACCAATGGTGCTCGATACCCTGCTCGCACCTCCGTTCAGTATGGTTTTCACACCCGAGAGATTGTTTGTCACGCATAGGTAACACCCCGTACAGTCAGGCGGGCATACTGCTTCAGTTGCCGGAGAAACAGGCGTGCATTCCGTGATATTGAGCTTACTCATCACCTCGCTGGTGATTTTATCGATCAGTTGCTGCTGATCCATCTTCTACCTCCCACGCTCGAGCGCCATAATCTTGTTTACCCTTTGCCAGTGCCTCCCACCGGCAAACCGGGTCTTGAGCCAGATCTTTATCATTTCGTAGAACTCCTCAGCACTGTGAAGGGGTCCTCCAAGGGTGAGGACATTGGCGTTGTTGTGCTCCCTGCTGTTGATGACGGTTTTTACATTGTAGCAGAGGGCCGCCCGTATGCCCTTCACCTTGTTGCAGGCCATGGAAGAGCCGATACCCGCTCCATCTATCATAATACCCCGGTCGCAGTCACCGCTTGCAACCTTCCTGGCAACCTTCTCCGCAAAGTCAGGATAGTCGACGCTCTCTTTAGTGTCAGTTCCCACATCGGTTACATGGTATCCGAGTGTCTGTAAAAAGCTTTTGATCTTTTCCTTTACTTCATAGCCACCATGATCTGCACCGATCGCCACCCTTCGTACATTGTCCCTGAGGTTCAACTCCTCACCTTCGGGTTGCGGTGTGACGTCTGCCGTGTGCATGCTGGTCACCACGTTTCGTATGATACTTCCCGAATCCTGCTCTGCCATACTCCTGCTCCTCTAACCATGTTCTGACAGCTCACATCCCTGTGATCCTAGATGTTGACCTCATCCACAACACCGGCTATGACGCTTCGCACCGGTGCGGTTTTATTGTCTATGATCTGCCGTGCCGAGTTTCCCTCATCAATGACAATGACCGTATCGCCTGGTCCAGCCTGCACCGTGTCGATGGCAAGGAAAGTGCTTCCCTTGAAACTACCGTCAGGCTGTATGGGCTGCACCACGAGTATCTTGTAGCCCTCGTATATCTTCAGCTTCATGGTCGACACCACAGTGCCGACAATCTTTCCCAGAATCATGTCAGTTTCTCCAGCTCCACTTCATCCACAATTCCCATGATCGTGGCGTCGGAGGGGTTGAACCAGTTTTCAAGGCCGAGTGCAGCTTCCCTTCCCCCTTCATAGAAAACAGTGTCGCCGAGCCCTGCCTGCACCGTATCACAGGCGACTAGGGGATCACCCTGCTTCTCCAGCTTCTCATCCAGGGGCTGTACGAGGAGGAGCTTCACCCCTTCGAAGGAATCGACCTTCTGCGTGCAGACCACGTTGCCGATAACTTTACCGAGTTTCATATTCGCCTCGCTCCATAACTCACCTGTCCCCTGTACAGCCGGGAACCCAGTCACATGCCAGTAGCGTACACCTTACCCTTTAACCTCTCCTACACAATCCTGAAATGTCCGATAAGCGAACAGCGTCTCTCCCTCGAAAAGGTCCGCGCCCGGGTCATTCCTTCACCCGTGGGGCTCGCGATGGTGTAGGAGGTGTATCCCGCACCGTGATATCCAAGCCCGCTGTAGTTGGGCCCGTTCTTTACGAATACCGAACAGTTCATCACCTTTGCCATACGGGAAAGTTTGTCGATGTTCTTCGAATGTATACTCGCCGTATGTCTGAATCCATGCTCGCATTCCACCGCGAAATCGATCGCATCGTCAACACTCCCCATGCGGACAATCGGTATGACCGGCATGAGCTGCTCGGTCCAGACGAGTGGCTGGGAGGCGTCCACTTCACAGAGCAGTATTTTCGTGTCCTCCGCCACCTGCAGTCCGATCTCCCGTGCAATGACCGCCGCATCCTTACCCACATATTTCTTATTCGCCACGCCCTCATGACCCGGTCCGCCTGGATCATCGATCACCAGGTCGGTCACTTTTTCGATCTGATTTCTGTTCAGCTCGAAGGCACCATTGGCCTTCATAGCCTCTTTCAGGGCATCGGTTATCTTATCAACGGCCAGAATCTCCTTCTCACAGATGCAGATGATATTGTTGTCCATGCCTGCACCATTTACAAGGTCCCGTGCAGCCTGTCCGATGTCCGCAGTCTCATCTACCACGGCAGGAGGGTTTCCCGGACCTGCTGCAATGACCTTTTTACCGCTTCCCATGGCAGCCTTCACCACGCCCGGCCCGCCTGTTACCACGAGCAGATTGATCTTTGGGTGCTTCATCATGGCCTGTGCTGATTCAATTGTCGGGTTGCTGATCATTGCGAGCAGGTTCTCCGGTCCGCCCACCCTGATAATTGCCTTGTTGAAAAGCGAAACGGTGAAATTGGAAGTCTTCTTTGCCGCGGGGTGCGGGTTGAACACCACCGCGTTGCCCGCAGCAACCATGCCTATTCCGTTGCAGATCATCGTCTCAGTGGGGTTCGTACAGGGCGTGATGGAACCGATCACCCCGTAGGGTGCCCGCTCGGTGAGGGTCAAGCCGTAATCATCGGTAAAGGTGAAGGGTTCCAGGTCCTCCACTCCGGGAGTCTTGTCGATGGCGAGCATGTTCTTGAGGTGCTTGTCACGCCTGTTGCCGAAGGTGGTTTCCTCCACCGCCATGTTGCACAGGGTATCGATGTTCTCCCGCATGATGCTTCTGATGCTCTGAATGATCTCCCGACGTTTCTCGAGACCCATTTCCATGAGCTGGACCTGGGCTTTTTGGGCTGCATCGATCAGCTCGTTCATCTCTGCAAACACCCCGGGTTGCTCCATGCCGGCAG
>CBFDDP010000002.1:0-72876 GCA_965603595.1 uncultured bacterium | reverse complement strand
AGCGGGGGCAGGATTTGAACCTGCGACCTTTGGGTTATGAGCCCAACGAGCTACCAACTGCTCCACCCCGCGTCGTGTCGTATTAATGTATACAGCCCTCAGGCATACGTCAAGAAAAATACTCCTTTGGCGCTGTATCACCGTTCGATTGTAATGTGTTGCTTCAAGAGGCAGAATAGAGCCCCGGAAAACCGGGGCTCCTTCATTCTGGATCAAACAAGGCGGACATTGGAAGCCTGCAGGCCTTTCGGCCCTTCCTTCAGTTCGAAGGTGACTTCCTGATTCTCGGCCAATGTTTTGAAACCATCGGTTTCAATCTCCGAATAATGCACAAAGACATCGTCACCGTCTTCCCTGCTGATAAACCCATAACCCTTACGCTCATCAAACCATTTCACTTTTCCTACTGGCATTACTGGTAAATCCTCCAAAAGAATAAATGTATCTCTTGCATACACAAAAGATTATAAAAAATAGCATAATTACATGCTCCCGGCAACCCTTTTCACCATATTTTACAGATTTTTCAGAAGGGGATTTTTACTCAGACCACCATGTTTTACCCTCTCTTTCAACCGATTATGGGGACTCTTGTCCCGCAATTTTCGCATGTTCCCCTGCTGTACTTACCAATACACACGGAGTAGCCATGCCGCTCGACAAGCACTGCTCCGCAATTATGACAGACTGTATTTGTAGGACCGCTCACGTTTCCCAGATACACGTACCTCATCTTTTTAAGCGCCACTTCCCGCAGGCGCTCAAGTGTTCTGAAGGGTGTAGCCGGTGCCGTGAACTGGTACATGGGAAAGTAGGCAGAGAGGTGATAGGGTATATCAACTCGCAGGGACGAAAGGAAATCGGTCAGCTCCTCCATCTCAGCATCGCTGTCGTTGTAACCCGGAATCACGAGCGTGGTCACCTCGAGCAGGATCTTCGGATGTTTCGAAATCTCACTGATCGTATCGAGCACACCCTGAAGTGTTCCCCCGACTACCTTCCGATAGAACTCCGTGTTCATACCCTTCAGGTCGATGTTAAATGCATCGGCAAAGGGAAGCAGTTCACCGAGGGGTTCCGGATTGATATACCCGTTGCTCACAAAGACATTCTTGAGCCCTGCCTTATGCGCAAGCTTACAGCAGTCGAGCACATACTCATACCAGATGAGCGGCTCAGTGTAGGTGTAGGCAATTCCGATGGAATCTCTGCTGCCCGCAACCGACACCAGCTCCTCCGGAGAATAGTATTGGGTTGGGTGTTCAGGGTTCTGTGAGGTTGAGTAGTTCTGGCAGAACTTGCAGCGGAATGAGCATCCCACCGTTCCGATGGATAGAATTGAGTTTCCCGGAAAGAAGTGATAGAGCGGCTTCTTTTCTATGGGGTCCATGGCAACAGAGGACACCTCACCGTATATGGCCGTATACAGCACATTTCCCCTGTTCACCCTGACCCTGCAGATACCCGTCTTACCCTCTGCAATGATACAGTTATGCGGGCAGAGACGGCACTGCACCCTGCCATCATCTCTCTTCTCATAGAAGGATGCTTCCCGTTCCATGTGAACCTCCCGGTAAACATGTAAGCCCCGCAGCTGATCCATAGGTCGGTTGTCAATGGGCTGCGTGTTTCATTGGCTACAGATTTTCCGTTAGAAACCGACCGAACAGGCCGCTTATCATACCGCCGATCAGTGCAAACAGAAACAGAAAGGGCAACAGGTAATAGGACAGCCGACTTCCGACGAAGATCGCATTCACTACAGCAAGCTGCGCTGCATTGCTTGTAACTGCTCCCAGGATACTTATGCCAACAAGGCTTACCCACCTTCTGCACAGACGATACATACAAAGCATGACAAGGAAAGATGAAAGTGCCCCTGTCAGACTGAGTACGAACCCCATTGAGAGGAAGGTACCCAGAAGGAGGGATGCTGCCACGACTCTGCCCACAATGATGAGCAGGACCTCCCTTGGTTTCATGACACTGAAAGCATACAGGGTGATGGCGTTTGCAAGTCCGAGACGCATCCAGGGGAGGGGCCTGGGAATGATGGATTCTGCAATGGCAAGGAATATTGCGAGCGTAGCCAGAAATGCCGCACAGAAAACCCTCTTCCTTCCCTGGGACTCCCTGATGGTCCTGGAAATGTCCATGTTCGCAAGAGAGACTTGCTCATACGTACCCATATTCGACATGCAGTACCCCGCACATAGAGTAAACCTGGCAAGCTGCCGTATACGCATCACCCTGCTCAGTAGCCTGCTTATCGGGAGACCCCGTCAACCCCACCCCGGTCACCCTTCAACTGAACAATGACCCGGTTCGGCAGGCACACCGCCTCTTCGCCCGGTCTCGACAGGATGCCCATCTTGATGCATATTTTGTCCCTGCAGGGTGAATTCTCAACCCAGGCCTTTCCGTTTTCAATGACTATCCTGGTCGTACCAATAGGTCCTTCAACATCAACGACACGATTCACTGCTGGATCAAATATATAGCTGGTATCAGAGCCGGTGATCTCGATATACCTTTCAGAACCGTTAAAACCGTAGGTCAGCGTGAAGAGGAGGAGAATCAGCCCCACCACCATCACTATGACGATATAGTCCCCGATCTTGAAACCCTTCACCGTGTAATGACCTCTCGTGTAATGGCAAGGAATATGAGGAGTACCGCGAGCACGATCATGGCGATCTTATAGATTGAGAACTTTCCCTCTCTACTCAGGAAGAGACCCACCACATAGAGCAGAAACCCGACTGCAGCCACCGTATAGGGAAGGCGAAAGGGCAGCACCCCGAACATGAAAAGTATGGAAAGCATGATACAGACTGCCGCCGCATAGATGAAGATAATGCCCATGGTTTTTCTGCTCAAGGGTCTGTCCCCCCTCTCCTCCACCATCTTAGTTGCACACTGTAAATAAATCAATGCCAAAGCTGGGGATCATTCCTGCATATTAAAATACAGGATCTCGGTCTGTCCATACTTCTTCCTTCTGAGATAGAGGACCTTATCTCCAAAATCAGGAAGCTCCCGGCTGTACGCACGTTCGTGCACAAGCAGTGTCTGTTCCTCCCTTCCGAGCGCCCTCTGCAGCTCCCCGACCACTGCAGCGGTTTTTTCGTATCTGTAGGGTGGATCAATAAAGACGAGGTTGAACTGAAGACCCCGGTTACGACGGAGGAACTGGAGCGCATCGCTTCTGATGACCTGCCCCTCATACTCCAGCATCTCCAGATTCCTTCGAATTGACCTGACCGATTCACTGCTTTGGTCGACAAAGGTAACTGCCGCTGCTCCCCTGCTGATGGCCTCGAGCCCGAGCGACCCGGTCCCCGCAAAGAGATCGAGCACCTCAAGTCCCTGGACCCCGTTTTCAAAGAAGGAGTTCAGGGTAGAGAAGATTGCCTCCCTGACGAGGTTGGTCGCCGGACGAACACCCATGTCGGGTACATAAAGTCTTCTCCCCATGAAGCTTCCGCCTGTCAGTTTCAGAAAACGCTTCACATTCAGCCTCCGAAATATAGGACGGCGTCCCTGAAGCTGCGGCTCTGTATGAATCCATCCAGGAAACGCCGCCGCTCCTCCTCGGACCCCATCTCTCCCTTCAGATATCTCCTGCTGTCCTTCTGTGCCCTTGCGATGAGCCTCGTGTTGACGTCGAGGCTGTCGATGATGAATGAGGGCACCCCTGATTGTCTCCTGCCGATAAGCTCACCTGGTCCTCTGAGCTTCAAGTCCCACTCTGCAATCTTGAATCCGTCCTGCGTATCACGCAGAATCATCAGTCGGTTAAAGCTCTCCCTTCCCGTACTCCGGTCGGGAACGAGAAAACAGTAGGAGTCATGCTCCCCACGCCCGATTCTTCCACGGAGCTGATGTATGCTCGAAAGGCCGAAACGTTCGGCCTGTTCAATGACCATGACCGTTGCGTTGGACACATCGATACCGACCTCAATGACTGTTGTCGAGACCAGTATCTGATACTCCCCGCCTGTAAAAGTCCGCATGACCTCTTGCTTCTCCTCATCATTCATCCTCCCGTGGATGAGCCCCACCGACAGGTCAGGATACACTTCACTCTTCAATTTGTCATAGGCATTCATGGCATTCTTCAGGTCAGATTTGAGCGATTCTTCTATGAGCGGGTAGATGAAGTACGCCTGCCTTCCCTTTTCGACCTCTTCTCGCACCTTCCGGTACACCTTTTCGATTTCTGCCTGCTTTACAATCTCCGTTTTTATAACACCCCGTCCTGCAGGAATCTCGTCGATGACTGAGACATCCAAATCCCCGTACAGTGTCATTGAGAGGGTGCGGGGTATGGGTGTAGCGCTCATCACGATACAGTCTGGATGATCTCCCTTCTCCCTGAGGCTTCCACGCTGAAGCACACCGAATTTCTGCTGCTCGTCAATAATGACAAGTGCTATATCGTGAAACACAACGGTGTCGGAGAATAGTGCATGTGTCCCCACAATGACCTGAACATCTCCCCTCATAAGGCCCTCTAGAACCTCATCACGAAGCTCGCCACGAACAGCGCCGCTCAGGAATTCGGTTCGAACAGCCAGATCACTCAGATAGCTTTTCACCCTGGCGAAATGCTGCCGCGTGAGCACTTCGGTTGGTGCCATAAGTGCGACCTGCCCTCCGCGCTCAATTGTGTCGAGTGCGCAGATAAGGGAAACAACGGTTTTCCCCGAACCCACATCTCCCTGTATAAGCCGGTTCATGGGGGAGGGGCTCGACATATCCTGCTCGCACTCCTCGAGCACACGCTTCTGCGCCCCAGTCAACTCAAAGGGAAGGCTCTTGAGGAACCTGTTCTTCATCTTTCCCTCAATGGGCGTGCGGGTCTTTTGTATCTTCACTTTCTTGTCTTTCAAAAGGCCAATGGCGAGCTGATACTTGAAAAACTCCTCGTAGGAAACTCCCTCCCTGGCCCTCCGCAGTGAATCAATGTCATCGGGATAGTGTATCGTTCGAATGAGCTCCCGCCGGCTCTTCAGCCTGTACCCCTTGCGTATGTTCTCGGGAATTTCATCACGGATCTGATCCCCAACCACTCTCAGCGCATGTTCTGTCAGACTGCGGAGTTTCTTCTGGCTCAGCCCTGCGGTCAGAGGATAGAGGGGAAGTATGCGCAGCTCCTCGTCCTCACCCCCAAATGCGTAATCGAACTGTGAGAACAGAAGACCTCCCTTCCTGCGCGAAGCGGTACCTGTCAGGTAGAAGGTGGAACCAACCTTCAGTGTGTCCCTGAGATAATTTCTATTAAAGCAGTAGAGATAGGCATGGCCACTGGGATCGGCAACCTTGATTCTCAGATGTCGTCTTCCGCGGTGCTGGAAAGTGGAATGGCCGGAGACGGCCACCCTGCAGGTGACACGCTGACCGTCCTGCGCATCACGCAGATAGGTGATATGTCTCCTGTCCTCGTAATCCCTTGGAAAATGATAGAGAAGATCGCCTACCGTAGTAATGCCGAGCCTTTCCAGCTTCTCCGAAACTGAAGGCCCGACTCCCCTGAGGTACTGTATATTATCATGAAGACCGGGATGCGCGGGCATCGTATGACCTTTGTATGATATCACGGACAGCTTCCATCAACTGCTCCTCCACGGCACGTTCATTCATACCTCTCTGCCTGAAACCTGCCGGGTCAATCGGTTCCAGCACCCTTACCCTGACCTGTTGGGGTTTGACACGATAGGGTTTCGTGAAGATCCTGTCTGTATCGATAAACACCACGGGTAGAAGGGGCATTCCCGTTTCCCTGGCAAGCCGAAAAGCACCACGTTTGAAGGCCCCAAGCTTCAGCTCGGGGGTGCGGGTCCCCTCAGGAAATATCCAGACAGAAACACCGGAGCGTAGGACATCCGCTGTTCTATCGAGGCTGCGAGAAGCAGACACAGCCCGCTCACGGACTACAGGTATGTATCCGGCAAAGCGCATTGCCCAGCCGATAGCGGGAACCTTGAACAGCGACTTCTTGGCAAGCCAGCGGAACTGTATGGGCACAGTAGCGTTACCCACCAGAATATCAGTATGACTACGATGATTGGATACGATGATGTAGCTCTTGCCCTTCTGAAGGTTTTCGAGGCCCTGCACGTCAAATCGTACTCCGCAGAGCACCCTGAGGAGAAAAGTTGCCCAGTAGCGCACATTGTTATGAAAGAAATCCTGGCGACGGGGGAAAAGGGGGAAAATGATCAAAAGCATTATACCCCACAGGAGGGTTACTAGGCCTCCAATAAACCAGTAGAAAACCCCTCTGATCATAGTATTCCGCCCCCAAAGGAGCATATAACCTCAGCGTCTGACCAGAGTTTTTCGAGCCGGTAATAATCCCGTCCCTCCTGAAGAAAAAGATGGATGATAAAGAAATTGTAGTCGAGAAGTACCCACGGTGAATCAACACTGGTGTCCCTGGAGAGGGGTTTGACATCGTACTCCTTCATGAAACTCTCCAGGTCCCGTACGAGTGCCTTTGTCTGAACCGAAGAGGTGACAGTACAGATGATGAAATAATCGGTAATAGTTGTCATGCCCTCGAGATTGAGAACCAGAATATCCCGTGCTTTCCGGTCACGAAGAAATTCGGCGATCTCCTTTACCCGCTCTGCCAGTTTCTCCCGGGATTCCTTCTCTTTCGGAGCAGTCATCTCTCTCATCGTACTGTCTTCCCCTCGAAATCATTGCCAATAATGATGGTCACGTCCACCAGTAACGTATTATCAACCCGTGTGTATACTTCCTTGCAATTGACGATGTCCGCTATTCGCTTTGCAAGGCTAGGCCGCCCTATACGATCGACGACCATGGTGCGCTCATAATCGTTACGCATGGCATTCCCATAATGGACCACATTGAATCCATACTCAATAAAATAATTACGGAGGTTCTGTGCCTGGCCTGGGTTCCCGGAACCGTTGAGGATTTCCATCTTTATCTCATCACCAAAGGGTGCCGGGCCTTCATCGCTGATGAATTTTTTTACCGTTTCAATTCTGTCTCTGAGCCATACACCGTTCTCCACGGGTGTTATGTACTGCTCGTCCTTTACCGTAATGTTCTTCCCGTGCATCTTATAGAAGAGCAGCCTCGATGAGTTCAATGTACTCATCTGGCCGGCAAGAAGTACAATGTCCCTTCTGCTGAAATTGGTATCCAAATCCCTCACGAGAGTATTCAGGGCTTTCTGATTGATGAGCAGTGCGCTCACGTCATCCGCCCTGTCAAGGAGTGATTCTACATAGATACGGTGATTCTCCACAACCACCTTCATACCCGAAGGCCCATAACGGTACTGCAGAAGCTGTTTTACCTTTGCACCGTCGAGAATCTGACTCCCCTCTGCAATATTGATGAACAATTCCTCCTCTGCATTGGTATAACTCATGGGCTCAGGAACAATTATTTCCAGGCCTTCAAGAAGATCAACGAGTTTCTCCACGTCATACAGGTCATAGGCAAGATAAAAGGGAAAGTCGGTTTTGGTTATCCGTTCGATCGTTTCCCTGACAACCTTCATACCACCCCGGAAGTACATGTTTTGCACGATGTCATAGACCGGTTTGTCCTCATAGTCCACCTTCAACCTGGTTTTTGCGGGTACGAGAATGTACGCAAGCTTTTTTGTTTTTGGGTTGTAGAAACTCAGGCAGATGGTATCGGTCTCTTCTCCGTTATTGACCACCACGATAGTGGAGAGTATTGATTCAGATTTGAGAAGTTGTTCGACACCGCTTTCCCTGAAGTAGAATATGAAGTAGATGGCCCCCACCACGATTCCTATGGCAAGCAGAATGAGAAGAATGGATATCCAATCAAAATCAGATTTTCTTCGATAGTCTTTCTGAAGCTTCAAGTCTGCAACATTGATCCTCATCTAATTTTCCCTATTTAAAATGATTTCGTTATACGCGTCGATGGAATCGGTGAGTATGCATCGTTCCCCGTCCAGGAGATAGTTTATAACCAGTTTCAGAACGTAAAGTATGGTGGCATCGAGGTTTTCCCGAGCTAGTTGCCGTGCCTTTTTCACACCACGCATGGTTCTTCCCGGTTCAATGAAATCCGCCACAAAAATAATTCGCTCAAGCAGGCCCATGTCGGGGCCGCCCGTTGTATGGAGCTCAATACCGCGAAGGATTTCCCTATCATCAATACCAAACTGATTCCTTGCAACTACCGCACCTGCACGTGCATGGAGGAGCAGCGGTTCATGCTGAAATGTTTCGGAAAAAACAGCATCCGGTTCATCCTGTCGGATCACACGCTGCATCTCATCCTCGGAAAAATCACGGGCTATATCATGAAGGAGTGCTGATTTTACTACCTTCCCGACATCACAGCCGTACTGGCGTGCGAGACTCTCTGCAGTATCGCAGACGCCGAGGGTGTGCTCGTACCGTTCTCGGCTGAGAAGCTCCCGCACCCGTTTCTGGATTTCAGCCTTACTGTCTGTAGAGTCCATTATCCTCTATATATTCAAGTACGGGATCTGTCACGAGATAACGAACACTCTCGCCCTTCCGCATCAGATCCCGTATTTCCGAAGAATTTATCTCTATTTTTCTGCCCTCGTAGAGGCTGTATTTCAAGCCTATTATATCATTACTCTTCCCGCTAGCAAATGGATAATTGGCCCGGACCAATACGATGAAGTGCACCAGCTCAACCAGCCTCTCCACATCCTTCCAGGTGGGAAGTTCCGGCATCAGATCGGAACCGAGTATAAAGTAGGGCCTGTCCTCGAACTGGTAATGTGCATAGATATACTCGACTGTGTCTATAGTATAGGAGTTTCCGCCCCGCCCAAGCTCCACATCCTCACAGCAGAATGCGTCGTTTCCCTGAATGGCAATATTTACCATATGCAGGCGATGCCGGGGATCGATCTTGTACTCCAGCGATTTATGGGGAGGATTATTGGTCGGTATAAAGAGTATGCGGTCTATGAAAAATTGCTCGCGCACATCTTCGGCAAGCCGCAAATGGCCAATATGTATTGGATTGAAGGTCCCCCCAAAAATCCCAAGTCTTTCACTCACCGAGATCCTCCATGAGATGCACAATCGCATCCTTCAGCTCATCGATACCCCTTCCCATGACCGATGATATGGCAACCTTCCTTCCCTCGATAGCGGAGGAGAAAAAGGCCTCCACACGATCGTCATCCACAACATCGAGCTTTGTTCCCACGACAAGGCGAGGTTTGTTGATCAGCATGTTTGAGTGGCTCTTCAACTCTGCCATGAGGGTCCGGTAATGCTCCTCATAGTTTTCCTCAAAGAGATCGAGAAGGAAAAGCAGTATTTTTGTACGTTCTATATGTTTGAGAAACCGGATACCAAGCCCCTGGCCTGAGCTTGCCCCCTCGATTAGTCCGGGAATATCGGCAATGATGTATTCACTCCTGTCCCCATACTGCATGACACCAAGGTTTGGGGTAAGGGTGGTGAAGGGATATCCTGCAATTTTCGGTCGAGCATTGGTGATCACAGAGAGAAGCGTGGATTTACCAGCATTGGGAAGGCCCACGAGCCCGATGTCGGCAATGACCTTGATGTGGAGAGTGAGTACGATCTCACTGCCAGGTTCGCCGCCCTGTGCATAACGCGGCGCCTGGTTGGTTGCTGTCGCAAACCGTGTATTACCCCTGCCCCCCCTGCCTCCCCGCACAGCAGTGTAGGACTCGCCACCCATGGTCAGATCTGCGAGTGTCCTTCCTGTCAGGGAATCGAGAATAACGGTACCTGGAGGTACATTGACAATGCTGTCTCCTCCGTCTGCACCATGTCGATTTCTGTCCCTTCCGGGCATACCGTTTTTAGCTCTTATAAGGCCCTTCACCTTGAGATGGTACAGTGTCTTAAGATCCCTTCTCACACGTATGATGACATCGCCACCCTTCCCGCCATCACCGCCGTCTGGTCCACCCTTTGGGACGTACTTCTCCCGCCTGAATGAAACAGCCCCTGCTCCGCCTTTTCCGGAACATACAGTTATAACGACCTCATCTACAAAACGCGACATAGGCTAACCGAAGTTGAAGATCATCATAATAATATCGATTTTTTTAAGAAATGGTAAGCCCAACTGCCGGATAGATCGGATATGTTGAAAATGTTTCTGGGGTGAGAATAAGGGGAAAATAGGGTTTATTCCGAATATACGGAAACCCTTCTCTTTCCATGTCCGAATGTTTCGAATTTCACTACTCCGTCCATTTTTGCGAAGAGGGTATCGTCTTTGCCTCTTCCCACATTTTTTCCAGGGTGTATACGGGTGCCACGCTGGCGGACGAGAATTGAACCACCGGTAACAGCTTCACCGGCAAATCGTTTCACACCCAGCCTTTTGGAGTTGCTGTCCGTACTGTTTTTTGTGCTGCCGCCGCCCTTTTTGTGTGCCATGGGACTGTCCCTCTGTTTAGCCCTGAACGATTATTTGAGTGTACTGAGGTCTTGAACCAATCGTTCTTCGGTAATCTTTCCGGCGTTTATACTTGAAAACCCGAACCTTCTTCCCGCTTACATTACCAAGAATTTTGGCCTTGAGCTTGACATCCTTCAGATAGGGTGTTCCGACCTTGACCTCATCCTTGTCGCCTCTCATCAGCAGCACCTTGTCGATGTTTATTTCACTGTCCTGTTTCGCATCGAGCTTATCGACAAGTACCGGTTCACCCGCTTCGATCTTATACTGTTTATTATTCAATTCAACCAGCCAGTACATACACTCCTCCAAAAACCTATAGTAAGATATAGGATTCACCCTGCAAAGTCAATACAACTTTCGCTTCTCAAAGATATAGGGGCACATACATAGGTACCACCCCCGAAGGGTTCCTCCAAGCTGCAAAAATGTGCCATCTATGTGCGTCTGGCAAGAATCAGGGTCACAAGAACGCTGAACTTCACGAAGAAGAGATAAAACACTTCGAGTATGTCGATCTGCATGGGAAATGACAGACTGATCCTGCTCTGAAGAAACCATATGCTGAACTGCAGGGGGAAGATGAAGAGTCCCAGGAATAGTATCGGCCCCAGTTTGCCACGTTTATAGGTGAGAAAGAGCACGATGGAAATTCCATATATACAGACCGCGAGTGCAAGATCAAACAGGTGGAAGTACACGGTAGGTGTAAAGGGAAATTGAAACATCGGTTCACACCTATTGTAACCACTTTGGTACGCCTTGGCAACCTCTCTCCACTATAAGGACGCACTTCCTACGCCAAGACTCTTGTAGTATTTAGCAGCCCTTTACCACTTTTATTGACAGCCCCCTGACCATTGCTTACAATAGGGTTGGGACGAAACATGCTACCTACCATAGTTTTTATTGCAATCTTCACAGCCATCTTTCTTGGTGCCTTCTACGTCATACGTCTCCTCAGAAAAGTTAAACTGAAATCCTCAATTCATAAGAGCATAGCGACGGGTTCAAAGGAACATGCAGCAAAGACATTGCTCGCAATGATCAGGAAAGACCCCTTTGACGTGGAAAAGCGGAAACAGGCTGGCCATCTGCTCATGGAGATCGGTAATTATAGCGAGGCAGTTGTACAGCTTCAGAACCTGCTCACCTACAGCCGCGGCAGAGAAGATAGTGACCAGAAGGAGATATACGGACTCCTTGCCGATTGCCACAAAAAGCTCGGTAATGTTGATGAAGCCTACAAGGCATACACGGTCATAAGAAAGCTGGACCCCGATGATGGAGAACCCTATATAGAGCTCGGAAGGCTGGAAGTACAGCGCAAAGCGCTAAACGAGGCCCTGAAGTACTTCAAGAAAGCCCTCTCCATTCAGAGAGACAACTATACAGTACTCAAGGAGATTGGTATCATCTTTTATCAGCTGAAGAAATATGCTGATGCGCTCCGGGTATTAAAGCTTGCTCACAACATGAACCCACAGGACCCCGAAGTTCATTTTTATCTCGCCGAGGTGCACAATGAGTTTGATAATCACAACGATGCACTGAAACACTATCTCAAAGCGAGGGTGGACTCGCGGTTCACAGCCGTAAGCCTCATGGAAGCAGGTAAGCTACTCAGTGCATACAAGAAGTATGCGGATGCACTGAAGGTGCTCACACTTGCACTGAAATCAGAGGGGCTGCAGAGAGACAAGAAGTTTGAAATCATATATGAGATTGCGGAAGTGTATCTCGCACATGGCGATATTCATAATGCCCTCAAACAGTGGGAGCGAATCCTCGCTCGTTCGCCGAACTACAGGGACGTTCGTGCCAAGGTGGAAAAGTATGAAAAGATGAAGTACTCGAATGTGCTCAAGGCATATATGACAGCCCCCCAGTCCAGCTTTTTGAAAGTGTGCCGACATATTGCGGTTAAGTTCGCCGAAAATGTGGTGATCATACGTGTTGGCAGCCCGCGCGACTCATCTGTTGAGATATTCGCACAGGCAGTTTACAAGCACAGAAACATGACCATTCTTTTCAAATTCTTCAGAGGAACCTCAAAGGTAGGTCAGCTGGCAATACGTGAGTTCTACGAAAAAGTGAAGGAAACGAAAGCGAAGCTTGGGATCTGCATAACGAATACGGAGTTCACCGACGAGGCATTAAACTTCGTCGAGGGACGCGCACTGGAGCTCTACAGCGGAGCACAGTTTAACCGTCTCCTGAAAAGGGTGGAAATTAAAAAACCCGCCATAATACCCTCAAGTTGAGATGCTTCTTTTCAGCCGATCGAGAATATTGAGCGCCTCAAGAGGCGTTATACTTTCTATATCAACCTCCCCCAGTTCCTTCATGAGTATCTCATATGGGGAGGGAAAGAGGTCGAGCTGTGTATCGGGCTTCGCCCTATCGGTGATTTCCCTATCCCCTTGAAGACCGCCGGGTCTATCGGTTCTCTCTCCCACAAAGAGGGGGATATGTCCTCCAAAATTTGTTTCCAGTCTGCTGAGAATGGATTTCGCCCTTTCGATTACACTGTCAGGGATACCCGCCATTCGTGCGACCTCTATACCGTAGCTTTTTGAGGCTGATCCCGGCACGATTTTTCGCAGGAAAATCACATTGTTGTTCCACTCTTTCACAGTCACATTGCAATTGACAATACCGTAGCGATCTCTCAAGGCCGTAATTTCATGATAATGAGTGGCGAACAGTACTTTCGCCCCAACCGTATCGTCGAGCAGATACTCGAGGACTGCCCAGGCGATCGAAAGGCCGTCATAGGTGGATGTGCCACGCCCGATCTCATCCATTATGATGAAGCTTCGCTCCGTTGCATAGTGGAGGATGCGCGAAGTTTCGATCATCTCCACAAGAAAGGTGGATTCGCCCTTGATGAGCCGGTCAGTGGCACCGATTCGGGAAAATACACGATCGACAAGTCCTATGCGGGCTCGTCTGGCCGGCACATAACCTCCCATATGCGCCATTATGATAATGAGGGCCGCCTGTCTGAGGAAGGTCGATTTACCGGCCATATTTGGTCCGGTGAGAATCATGATACGACGGTCACTGTCGTTGAGGACAAGGTCATTGGCAATGAATGCCTCCTCACCGAGGGCCTCCACAACGGGATGCCTCCCCCCTTCAATGTCAATGATGTTTTCCTCTACTATTTCCGGCTCGGTATAATCGTTATCCTTGGCCCCAGTTGCAAGAGTTACACACACATCTACAGAAGCAATCACCTCCGCGGCCCGATACAGCCTTTCCATATGCTGCAGGATTTCCCTTCGAATATTTTCGAAAAGTTCGTACTCAAGTGTGTCCGATTTGTCCCTGGCCTCCATGAGAAGCGTCTCATGTTCCTCCAGTTCCTCGGTCGTAAAACGCTCCGCGTTGACGAGGGTCTGTTTCTTGATATAGTGTGCGGGTATCAGGTGCAGGTTTGGTTTTGTGACCTCGATATAATAGCCAATGATCTTGTTGTACCGCACCTTCAGTGATGCAATGCCATGTCGACGCTGTTCCTCCAGCTGATACCTGTTTATCCATTCCCTGTTCTCACGCCCAAGCCTTCGATACCTGTCGAGCTGTTCATCATAGCCATCCCGAATTATCCGCCCCTCATGTACACTCAATGGCGGTGCAGCATCGATTGCTTTTTCGATGAGGTCGATGATTCCACTGAAATTGCCCAGCCCCTCCAGTTCCCTCTGGAAGAGCTCCGTACCCACAGCAGTCAACCCATCCCGCATCCCGGCAGCAGCACGAAGTGAATCCTTCAATCCGATTGCATCACGGGCATTCCCCTTTGCCACCGAGAGTTTGGACACGATGCGTTCGATATCCAGTATGCATGCAAGGTAGGACCTGGCTGATGACGCCGCTTCTCCTCTTTTATAGAAAAAGGATACCTTTTGCAGCCGTTCCTGAATCTGCTCTTTCGTACCGAAGGGGCTGCTCAGATTCCTGCGCATGAGGCGTCCACCCATTGCCGTTTGGGTTCGATCCAGGATGTGGAGAAGAGTCCCTGCACTACCGCCGTCTGTTTGATTCTGCGTGAGTTCCAGATGTTTTTTCGTGGCATTGTCAATGAACAGCGCCCGCTCTCTTTGAATACCTCTCACCCACTGCACATGCCTCAGTTCCTGCTTGACATTTTGCATCACATATGAGAGCAGCGAACCACAGGCCGTGACTTCCAGCTTATCTCGCAGCTCGAATACATCCGTATTCTTAACTGCATAATGCTTTTTAAGTGACCTCTCTGCATCCGTAGCGTTGAAGAGATGATCCTCCCTCGAGCGGAATACCACATCGGCATACATCTTCCTGACCCCGCCCAAAATTCCAGACAGCAGTGACCCTTCATCGAGGGATTCGGGATAGATGATTTCCCGTATGCCGTTCTCCTCGATTTCATTCAGCACATGGTCAATCACATCTCCATCGCGGATAAGACTCGACACAAACTCACCGGTGGAAACATCCAGCGATGCGACTGCAAGTTTCCGTTCTCCCTTACTCTCAGTACCGAGAAGCGCTGCGATGCAGTTCGCGCTCTTGTTGTCCAGAAGCTCAGGATCGGTAATAATACCCGGTGAAATAATCTCCACGACCTCCCGTTTAACAATACCACGCGCATGAGAGGGGTCTTCTGTCTGTTCACAAATAGCTATTCTGTTGCCCTCTCCCAGCAGTTTTGCAATGTAGGTGTCAGCAGCATGAAAGGGAAAACCGCACATTGGAATGCCGTTTCGGTTGGTGAGTGTAATGTTGAGGACCCTCGAGGCGTACACCGCATCCTTCTCGAACATCTCGTAGAAATCACCCAGTCTGAAGAGGAGTACGGAGTCATCGTTTTCCCGCTTGATCCGGGTGTACTGTTCCATCAGTGGGGTCTGCATGGCCATATCACTGATCCCCTATGATAAATCCGTTGAAGCCCCGATCCTGAAGATCATTCAGGACTGTACGGGCTTCTTCTTTTGTGGAGTAGTAGCCCACACGTACCCTGTAGTAATCCACATCCTCAACCTGTGCCTGAATAAGAAAGGCTGGATAACCCAAATTTTGCAGCTGACCGACAAGCTTCTGAGCATTCCCTTCACTGGAAAAAGAGCCAAGCTGCAGGGCATATCCTCCACGGATCACCGCTGAGTCATCCACGTCTTCCGCCTCATCATCTCCATACACATGGCGGCCTGTGAGGAGGGATTCATCATACACCGGCTGTACTGCCAGGGTATCATACCCGTCAGCATCTATCCCTTCCAATTCGGCCTGTGCCAGCAGAGCAAAGGGGGTGCCTGCATACTGCGTCACGATCACCGCATATACGGCATGGGCCATATCCCATTGAGTCTGCGCTGCGTAGACCTGGCCGAGGTACCACAGCGCTTCGGACTGCTCTATGAGCAGCGGTGCGGTACCGTAGAGACCTTTGAGCAGATCCTCTGCCCGGTCATAGCTCCCGACAGCAATTAAAGATTTTGCAATCTCCAGATAGAGCCCAGGATAGATGTCCCTATATTCTTCACCGCCTGTAGCGTTCATAGACTCAATCGCCTGTGCAAAGAAAGTGAGGGCTCCAGAAGGATCCCCATCGTCCGCAAGTATGATGCCGGAGAAGTAGTACACTGAGGGAGTGAATATCATAGCTCCCCCCATCTCATTCTGCTCGATGGCGAACAGATATTCCAGTGCATCTGCGGACCTACCTTTCAGGAAAAGACGGAAAGAGAGCTCGAATCGGACAGCATCGATGAGAGGAAAGCCGGGTGCATTTTCTATCAGATCTTTCAGGCATTGGGTGGCATCCCCGCTCTGCTCCTCCATGGTGCACCGTTTAAATCCTATATAGGGAGCCGCAGGGGTTGCCGCCCTCCTGTATGCCATGGAATAATATCTCAGGGCCTGGCGGTAGTTACCTGTGGATTCGTAGTCCTGGGCGCGCTCGATGAGGGTTTCTGTCTTCCTGTCCACGGGAATCATATAATCATCACCGGATGGAAAGTATGAGTTGGCAATGTCATGGGGTAAAAACCTCATGCGGTGAACCTGGCCACCGTCTTCGGCATGCATGCGGATGGCATAGGAGGGAAAGAGGAGTGTGCAGAAGAGTAGAGATATACACAGATATGCCCCATGCGGCCGCATCATGCCATACCTCCTAAAAATCTTCCCTCTCGTACCGAAGACTGCAGCTCAGACTGCGCGCACTTCACGGGCGCGCAGGGTGTTTCCGGAAACACTTTCTATCTCCACATCGATGAATCTACCCGGCCCCATATCGGTAGGAACAACCACCATCTTGTTTTTCTCAGTCTTGCACAGCATTTCAGAACTATTCTTCTTGCTCTCACGCTCAATCAAAACGGTGACGCGCTTACCTATCTCATCCTCATTTCTCTGATGGGAGATACTTCGCTGCAGTTCAATCAGTTCTTCAAGCCGCCGACCTGCAGCAGCAGCAGTATCGGAGGAGGTCGGAAGCGCCGACGCCCTCGTAAAGGGGCGGGATGAATAGCGATAGGTGAAGGCATCATCGTAGCGTATTTCACGCACCACATCGAGGGTCATGGAAAAATCTTCATCAGACTCAGTGGGAAATCCGACGATGAGGTCTGTGATAATCGCCGCATCGGAAAAATGAGTGCGGATTGCATCCACAATCGACCGGTAATGGTCCAGCGTATACTGCCGGTTCATCAACGAAAGTATCCTGTCCGAACCGCTTTGCAGAGGAAGATGCACATGACTGCAGACCTTCTCAAGCCCGGCTATACGCCTGACGATGTCATGGTCGAAGTCTCTTGGATGGGAGGTGAGGAAGCGAATCCACTGAATGCCCTCAATATCATTGATCCTTTCAAGTAGGTCTGTAAAGCTTATATCGCCGCTGTCTCTTCCGTATGCATTGACATTCTGGCCCAGCAGTGTTATTTCCACCACCCCCCGATCGGCCAGCTGGCGCACTTCATCGATCACCGCTCCAGCAGGTTTACTCTTCTCTGGACCGCGCAGATGGGGGACAATGCAGTAGCTGCAGTAATTGCTGCACCCCATGATGATGTTGACCCATGCGCTGTGCCCCTCTGCTCTCGAACCTTTGAAGGGGGAAAAATCGTACTGCTCCCTGTCTGTCAGTACCACAGGGTTTCCGGTTCGGCTGTACTTCCGGACTGCATCGGGGATATGCATATAGTGATAGGTTCCGGCCACCACCTTTATCTCGGGAAATAGTTCCCTGATTCGATCGCTTTGCTCCTGTGCCATGCATCCTGCCAGCACAATGAGAGGCTCTCCGCGGCGCCTGGTACAAAGTGAGCGATAGTAGCCCAGCCGGCCGAAGACACGCTCCTCTGCATGCCTGCGCACCGAACAGGTGTTGAGCACGATAACATCAGCATCATCCTCACAGGAGGCCTCCTCAAATCCCCTTGCCTGGAAGGAGAGGGCGATGTCGATTGAATCCGACTTGTTCATCTCACATCCGTATGTTTCTATAAAATATGTGGCGGCCATTCTGCTCATCCATTGCACAGGTTTGATTACTGCGCATATGATAATACCCTTTTGCCATCCTGGCAGAATGAAAAACACGGGCGTGGTTTTCAGAAGAGTTGATGAATGGAGGTAAGAGACAACTAATAGAACGAGACGTTCACAGAGCCACACATTGGACAGGCATGGACACCGCCGAGCTCGTCCTCGTAGTCCGGAAAGTCGTTTCTTTCCGGATATATCTTTTCCTGCCAGCGGAAGTCACAATCCTCACAAACGAAAGTCTTGTTGATGCAGGGTTCAGTGTCGAGATCTTCCGATTCTTCTACATCACTAGAAACCTCAGGGTCCCCGTGTTCCTCAGGAAAGTCCATATTATGCTCCAGGGTACTCTATACTAAAGACTAACGAAAGATGCCTATTTGTCAATACTTTTTCAGGGATTTTTATGTTGAAGCGATGGAGGATGGAGAAGTGGCAAGCTGCTTCCGATTATACTGTCCATGATCCCGTTCAATGCATGCTCTTCCAGGAGATGTATCTCTTTCTCTGTACTTTGGACAAGCTTAACGAGCCCGCTGCAGTCAGGGTTACATTCCTCTATGTATATGCCCCTGTGAGGGCTCTCTGAGACCTTTGCCCCTTTATGGAAGAGCTCTTCGGTGAGCTTCTCTCCAGCGCGCACACCGGTATATTGAATCTCCATATCCACAGCGGGTGTGCAGCCTGAAAGAATTATCAGGTTCTCCGCCAGGTCGCGAATGCGAATGGGGTCTCCCATTTCGAGCACATAGATGTCTCCCCGTCCTTCAAGGGTTCCGGCCTGAAGGACAAGGCTTACTGCCTCATCGACGGTCATGAAGTAGCGTTCCATTCCGGGTGAGGTGATAGTTACGGGACCTCCGCGCTCGATCTGCCGCTTGAATACCGTTATGACACTGCCGTTGGAACCGAGTACATTGCCGAACCGTACACTGCTCGCCCTCAGTCCCTTCGCGGCATAACACTTCACGAGGAGCTCGCCAATACGTTTGGTCTTTCCCATGACGGAAACCGGGCACACGGCCTTGTCCGTTGAAATACCGATAAACCGTTCAACGCCGTAGTACAGCGCAAACCGCAGGAGGTTTGCTGTCCCGACCACATTGTTGAGAAAGATCATACGGATATTGTCCTCCATGATCGGTACATGTTTATAGGCGGCAGCATGAAAGAGGATTTCAGGCCTGTGCTTCATGAAGATCTCTTCAATCATGGGGCCATTCTTGATGTCCGATACCCTCGCTCTGACAACTCCGGCCTTCTTAGGACCGCCTTCCCCGATGGTCTGAAGGAGATAGAAGAGTCCATTCTCACTGATATCCAGAAGCACCAGCTCCGCCGGCTCGTAGGTAAGAAGTTTTTTTACGAGCTCTGAACCGATCGATCCGGCTGCACCGGTGACGAGCACCACCCGCCCTCTGACATAACCCCGAATCTTTTCAGATTCGATGCGCACCTCCTCCCTGTCAAGCAGGTCAGCGGGGTGGATGCTCTTGATCTGTTCATAGCTTACATTCCCCTCGATGATTTCCCGCGTCGAAGGAACGATGAGGAGTTTGACCTTTTCCTGTTTACAGGTACGGACAATTTCTCGTATGGCAGTTTTCGCTATGGAGGGCATGGCTATGATTACTTCGTTTATGGCATGTGCACGAATCACTTTTCGAAGGTTTTTCCTGCCCCCATATACGGGTACATTTCCCCGAGAGGTCCCCAGTTTGGCTGCGTCATCATCCATGAACCCCTGTACCTCGATGTTTTCCTCGGGACGCCGCCTGATTTCCGCAAGGACCATCTCGCCGGCTTCACCGGCACCGTAAATGAGTACCCGTCTCATATAGCTGCTCCACACTGGGTAGCATGTGATATCCCCATACTCAGGGATGTTGCCTGCTTAATATATCGGCACAAAAGACATGGTAAAAAATAACCCCAATGCCGAAAGTGGCTAATGAAATGCAGGCCCTGCCTGGGGGCGGGGTCTGCATTTCATGTGGCAGTGTCATGTAAATTGAGGTATGGTCAGCTTACCGCGCTTCCAGGATCGATTTCCCTGTCCACACTCAGAACGGTAAGCTTTTTCCCCTTTGATGCGGCAAGGAGCATGCCATTGGATTCAATGCCCATAATGGTTGTCGGCTTCAGGTTTGCAACGATGACAATCTGTTTTCCAATCAACTCAGCCGGTTTATAGTACTCGGCAACACCGGCTACGAGGTTTCGTTTCTCCTTCCCAATATCCACAGTCAGCCTTAGCAGTTTTTTTGATTTAGCGACTTTTTCAGCCTCAAGTACCGTGCCGATTCTGAGATCGACCTCTTTCAGGTAATCGATGTCGATTCTCCCGTCATCCTTTGCCATCTCTTTTCCTTTCTTTCGAGAGGGTTCAACCAGAATCCTGGGGAACAGCCCCCCGGTTTCACCTACCTTTTTCCCCGGCTCGAGTTTTCCCCAAGCAAGCCTCTCCGGATCCCCGTTTGTCTTATCTGTACGGGCTGATGCCTCCCCGCCGATGAGCGAGAGGGCTTCATCCGCCTTCTTCACGATTATGGGTGCCAGATACAGCGTGGCGATCCTGAAGGCCTCCAGGGCCGTGTACATCACTGTTTTTAACGCATCAATCTTTCCGTTCTTCTGCAGCTCCCAGGGCGCCTTGTCTTCGATATACTTATTGATCAATTTTACAAAATTGAGTATGGAATCTATTGCCTTGTTCAGCTCCAACTTTTCAATATTGTTTTTCACACTTTTGTGTAGTGACCCAACCTTCTTCACGAAACGCTCTTCTGTCCGGGCAGGTTCGGGGACTACGCCATCGAAATACTTGTGGACCATCTTCAATATGCGGGAGAGCAGGTTTCCATAATCATTGGCCAAATCGGTATTGATGGTACTCTGCATGAGCTCTTCTGAAAAGCTTGCATCCGAGCCGAGGCTCATGTTCTTCATGAGCACGTACCGGAAGGACTCAGGTCCGTACCTATCGATGAGTTTGATGGGCTTCACCACATTGCCCCTTGACTTGCTCATCTTCTCATCCTGGAGCAGCCACCAGCCATGGGCAAAGATCGTTTCAGGAAGCTCGAAACCACCGGACTTGAGCATAATGGGCCAGTACACAGCATGGGTCGTTACAATGTCCTTGCCGATCAGGTGTACATTGCAGGGCCACCATTTCTGAAAGGAGATGTTGTCCCTGTACACGCCGATATTGCTGACGTAGTTGATGAGCGCATCGAACCACACATAGGTGACGAATTTCTTGTCAAAGGGGATCTCAATACCCCAGTCCATTCTCTGCTTGGGACGGGATATGCAGAGATCTGTGAGCCCGTTCTTGAGAAAACCCAGTATCTCGTTCTTTCTCGTTCTGGGCTTAATAAAATCAGCATGGGATTTAATATAATCGGTGAGCCAGTCCCGGTACTTTGCAAGTTTGAAGAAATAGTTCTTCTCCTCGATGGTGATGACCTCACCGCCGCAGGAGGGACAGAAACCCTCGACAAGGTCCTTTTCAGTGAAAAAACGCTCCTCTGAAACGCAGTACCTGCCCACGTAGGTGTCGAAGTATATATCTCCGCGCTCATAGAGATAGGTAAGCATACTCTGGACCACGAACTGATGGCGTCTCTCGGTTGTGCGTATAAAGCGGGAATAGCTGATGTCCAGCTTCTTCCAGAGTTTCAGAAACCTGGTCACCATCTCGTCAACGTGTTCCTTAGGGGTGATGTTCCTCCGCTCAGCAGCCTCCTTCACCTTCTGCCCGTGCTCATCTGTACCGGTGGAGAAGAACACCTCTTCCCCGAAAAGACGGTGATATCGCGACAGAACATCTGCAAGTATGGTGGAGTAGGCATGCCCTATATGAGGCTCATCGTTCACATAGTAGATAGGTGTAGTAATATAGAAATTGCCCAAGGGCTGGATCCTCATGTCGGCGAGTTCACTTCGATCTATATAGTATGGATAAATGCTAAATTGTCAAGGAGTAATGCCGATGAAGCCTTCAGTCTGCTCGAGAACGCCCTGCAGTGTTCCCTGAAATACGTTGGAGGTGGGAATGGAATCGAGAAAGATAGAACCGTATTTCTTGAGAAGAATTCGGGGGTCCAGTATGACAATAATTCCCCGGTCACTGCGGTTTCTGATCAAACGGCCGACCCCCTGCCGCAGCTTGATCACGGCAAGGGGAACCTGATAATCGAGAAAGGGATTGCCGCCCTGCTGAAGTATCTTCCCCGAACGGGCCTTGATGATCGGTTCGGTCGGTACTTTGAAAGGAAGTTTCGTAATGATAACACACTCGAGTGTACGACCGGGGGCATCGACCCCCTCCCAGAAACTCACGGTTCCAAAGAGAACGGAGTGTATATCAGCCTTGAAATGATCGAGGAGATTTCTCCTGGAGTCCGACCCCTGCCTGAATACCGTGCATCCCATATCTCTCAGGGCATCACCGATCATGTTGTGGGTGACCTCGAGCATCTTGTAGGACGTAAAAAGCACAAATGCCCTTCCCCGGGTCCTCTGCAGGATACCCAGAATTGCCCTGCTGATGTCATCTGCACAGCGGGGATGTCCGGGCTCTGCCACATCGCTGGGAATGAGCACCTTCATCTGACGGTTATACTCGAATGAGGACGGAATGCTTACCTCAATATCGGTCCCCTCCATAGAAAGCCTGTCCTTCAGGAATTGGAAACTACCTCCGACGGTGAGAGTCGCTGAGGTCAGAATGGCACTTCGCATTCTGTGAAATACCAGATCCTGCAATGAATCCCCGATTTCTACAGGGGCAACCACCATCCCTATCTCAGCCTTTTTCTCAATCCACCGTACGTATCGCTCTTCGCCCTCGCCGAGGAAAAAATCGATTGTATGGGCTGCCTCCATGAGGCCCATAACGAGACCGTCCACCTGTCGTCCGGCCATGTCATCGGTTTTCGTATCGAGCATCTGACGCAGATCGACCAGGTCGCCGGCAAGCTGTGTGCATCCCCTGTAGAAGCGGCCTATGGACGGGAGAAGATCCTGCGTCCAGTAAGGGTTGTTTTTTACCTCCTCGTTGATCTCGATCACGGGTCTTCGATCATTTCCGCTTGACGGTGTATGGAGCGAGAAAAACTCCCCCAGCTTCTCAAACATGTCAAACAGGAGGGAGCGTACCTCCACCGTGGCAGCCATGAGGCGCTTCAACGTATCACTGTCGGAGAGGCTTTTTTTCTTCTGAAGAAATACCAGATATCCCCTGCTCTTCCGTGCCCCGGAATAGATACGGCCCATCAGTTTTAAGGTCGAGGAGAGTTTCACCATTCTCGTAAAAAAGGAAGTTGCCGAATCCTCCAGGTTGTGCGCCTCATCGAAAATGACCCGCCTGTAGGAGGGGAGAAGAGACGCACTGCCCTCGCCAAGCTGCGCGTCGGCCAGCAGGTAATGGTGGTTGGTAACGAGAACATGTGCCCGCGCTGCATCCCGCCTGATCCTGTTGACCGGGCATCTACTGAAATACGCGCATCTGCCACCGACACAGGTACCGGACTGCGAATTGATCTTTTCCCAGAGGGAGGGTTTGGGAATGAAGGGGAGATGTGAGAGGCTCTCCTCTTCGGCTGTGTTCAGCCAGTCCACAATTGCATTGAACTGATGCAGTTCCTCCTCATCGATGAGAGAGAAGAGATCCTGACGCGCCTCGTCCAGCCTGTTGAAGCAGATGTAGTTGCCCCGTCCCTTCATAAGGATATAGGAAAAATCCTCGTCCATCACAGAGTGTAGGTCAGGTATGTCCTTGTAGAGCAGCTGCTCCTGCAGATTAATTGTATTGGTGGAGATAACAACCTTCTCATTATTGGTCAGCGACCAGTGGACCGCGGGTATAAGATAGGCGAGCGATTTGCCGATGCCGGTTCCTGCCTCTATTAAGGCCCTTGCATCCCCGTTAAAGGCATCACATATGTGTGCGATCATCTCCTTCTGGCCTTCACGCTCTTCGAAGTTTTCCAGAGCAGAGCTGAAGGGGCCGCCTTCTGTGACCCATGCGGCGAGTTCATCTGCGTCAAGAGGCGTACGCTCCCTTTTCTCCACAGGCTCCACGACCACGTATGCATCGCTGCAGGAGCTATTGACGATGACGAACCCCACACCGCGGTCGGCAAGGTGAGAGGATATGCGGATATCCTGCTCGGAGGGTGTCACACTGTCAGCGGGATGGTTGTGTATGATGACATCGGGAAGATAGCTCCTCTCGAGCGGAAGCCCCACGCTTTCATCGTTGCCCCGGGCAATAACCTCCACCCGGTCTACCCTGTTTTGAAAATCCATCCACCCGAAGAAAAGAACTTCCTGCCCTCGGGAACTGCGGATCTCCTCACGCATGGCGGTAATGGCCTCTTCTCTGAACAGGTCTTTCATTGGGTCCGTTTCAGGTGAGGACATGTTCGAGCAGTTCCTTGACCAGAAGAATAAGACGGGCTCTCATCTTTGCCGTCGTGTCGAGTACTTTCTGATGGCTCAGTGCTGCCTTTTGTATACCCGCCGCCATGTTGGACACAGCCGATATACCGATGACCCTGATGCCCTCCTGTCGGCACACGATCACTTCGGGTACTGTCGACATGCCCACAGCATCCGCTCCGACCTGTTTAAAAAAGGAAATTTCAGCCTTTGTCTCATAGCTCGGACCGGTCACGGCCACATACACTCCCTCCCTGAGCTCACCGATCTCAGGCTTTTTTAACGCGAGCTCGTGCACAACTTCTCGTAGTTCACCGTCGTAGGGGTCACTCATGTCGATAAAGGGGGTCCCGAAGGTACCCGTATCGATACCGATGAGTGGATTGCTTCCCATGAGATTGATATGGTCCCTGATGATCATGATATCACCTGGATTCAATGCATCGTTGATTCCCCCGCAGGCATTGGTGATGATCATGTTCTTCACGCCGAGCCGGGCCGCCACCCGTACGGGGAGGGTGACTTCTTGTAATGAAAATCCCTGATAGAAATGAAATCTCCCGCTGAAAATAAGTACCGGTTTACCACCCAGTTTACCGAAAATCGCCTCGCCGCGGTGTCCCGGTATGGTCGCGACGGGAAAACCCGGAATTTCAGCATAAGGCATAACAATCCCCTCCAGGACCTCATCGGCAATCCCACCCAGCCCGGAGCCGAGAATCATGGCGTTTTGCACATCGCCAACCGCCTGTTCCTCCAGAAAATGCAGCGCCTGATCAATTTTCTCCGAATAACTGTCCATATCGGTCCCCCTAAAAATTTCTTTTCAGCCAATCAAGCGGGTTCACGTATGTACCATCGACCCAAATACCCCAGTGCAGGTGTGAGCCGACTGCAATTCCCGTTGAGCCTGCCTCTGCGACTTTGTCTCCCGATCTCACTCGGGCACCCTCTTCCACTGAAATGGAATCAAGGTGGAAGAAGAGGGAAAAAACACCGTGCCCATGATCGATAACCAGGGTGCTGCCGGTGGTTACCCTGTCCGCGGTGAGAACAACGATACCGTGATTCGGTGCAAAGACGGGTGTTCCCCGTGCAGCTCTGTAATCGATACCCCGGTGATGCCGTACACTGATGCGTTTCCTACCAATATAGTACGTACGTTTCTTCCCGAAGGATGAAATGATTTCAGACACCGCAAGAGGCTGGATAAAGGGGCCGTCCCACAGGCTCTGTTCCGAAGATGTGGCAAGGACCTGCATAAGACGGTCGCTTTCCCTTCGCTTCCTCTCAGACGGCTGTAAGAGGTTGCTCTTAGCTGGAGCCAGCATCACCCTGCCGGTGGGAAACTTGGTTTCCCGCAGATAGAAGGGATAGATTACCTTCGTGTAGCTGAAGCTGTCCCTCGTTGCCACTATATCAAGCTTGTACCGGAAAGCCGGGGCTTCACAGTCAAAACCGGTAAGGGCCCTGTACTTTCCCCCGCCGAGATGGTACACCGTGAGCGTTCTGCCGTTGCCGCTATCAGTGAGGAGTGACGCTTTCACCTCAATACCATCATCACTGGAGCGGACCACCACCTTCATGGTTCTCCCCTGCGCCGGTGCAGGGACATAGTAGAAGTGCAGGTCAACAAAGTCTTTGCCCGTGGATTTTGAGAGCTTTCCATACACGAGAAGGGGTTCATCCTGCAGCCTAACCAGACTCGAGGCATATACCCGGTAATGATGCCCGTTTCCCGTGAAGGAGATGGAACTGTCGTGGTAGGTACGAATAGTCGCTTGACCCTCGATCGGGTCGTGGAGTTGTGGGGTCAAGGTTTCGCCTGAAGCATAGGAGATACTGACCCGGCCCCTGATCTCGTAGACCGAAAAGTGCGAAGCATTCAGCTCCAGGGCCATGAAAGTGAGGACGATGGATATGGGGAGTGCAATCCTTCTGAACACGAAACCCCGGGCCTTTCTTCTCGGTACTAGGGGTAGATTCTGTTGATCAATCGGGGAAATGGAATTGCCTCCCGCACATGGGGGAGCTTACAGATCCAGCTGAGCATCCTCTCGATACCCAGCCCAAAACCCGCGTGAGGCACACTCCCGTACTGTCGGAGATCCAGGTACCAGCGATAGGATGCCGGGTCGAGGCCCTCTTTCTCTATTCTCTGCCGCAGTGAACCGTAATCATGGTTCCGCTGCGATCCCCCGATAATCTCACCGTAGCTCTCAGGTGCAAGCAGATCGTTGTTCAATACAGTCCGTTCATCCTCGAGATTCGGCATCATATAGAAAGCCTTGATCTCTCGCGGATAGTTGCACACGAACACCGGATTCTCGAAACTCTCTGAAAGGCATGTTTCCTCATCACCGCCGATATCGTCACCCCAAGAGACGGTGAAACCCTTTTCTTGTAGAAGCTGAATCGCCTCCCCATAGTCGATACGTGGAAAGGGGGTGTGGATCTTTTTCAGGGGCTCCACATCCCGTTTCAGGACCGAGAGTTCAGTTTCACAGGAAGCGAGAACACCACGCACGACCGTAGCAATCATGTCCTCCTGAAGGTCCATGTTCATATTCGCATCGTAGAAAGCCATTTCAGCCTCGAGCATCCAGAACTCGGTGAGATGCCGCCTCGTCTTGGATTTTTCAGCACGGAAGGTTGGCCCGAGACAAAAAACCTTCCCAAGCGCGCTTGCCGCTGCCTCGAGATAGAGCTGACCCGTCTGTGCGAGATATGCATTTCCCAGGTCGAAATATTTCGTTTGAAAGAGGTTGCCTGCGCTCTCCCCGATGGAACCCGTCAATATTGGTGTATCAATGAGCACAAATCCCTTTTCATGGAAATAGTCCCTGAGCAGCCGTACGAGCTCGCTTCTGACCCTGAGGATCGCAAGCTGCCTGCTCGACCGAATCCACAGATGCCGGTGTTCCATGAGAAAATCAGTACCGTGTCCCTTCTTGGACAGGGGATACTCATGGGTGGGAACCTGTATGAGCTTCACATCCGTGGCTGAAATCTCATAACCTCCCGGGGCGCGCCTCTCCTCCTTTAACGTGCCGCGAATCTCCAGGGAGGCCTCGATACGCATTTGGGTGCAATTCTGGAATGCCTCTTGGGACAACTCATCTTTTGCGACAACCACCTGTAGTATGCCGGTCCCGTCCCTCATCTCAATGAAGAAGAGGGACCCGCTCGAGCGAATGTGGCGCACCCACCCCCTCAGTACAACCTCCTGACCGACATAACGGGCCGCATGGACAATGGAAAAGCCATTGATACCCACGAATCACTCCCCCTTCTGTCTGCACATTCCTATGATGAGCTGTCACCATTACAAATAATTAGTGCGTGGTGATTAATTCGCATTTTCACCGTATGTAATCACTGTCATTACAATAAATACTTGAAAGTTAATACGTTAAGCACTAATGATTGAGCTGGTGAATGATAAACAATGTATAAAAATGAATTGTTCACCAGCGACTAATTAAGTGATGTGTTCCCATAATTCACCTTAATTCTTAGAGCAGGGTGAGGATATCGGGCTCCCCGTCGCGCACCAGTATGGTATGTTCAAAGTGGGCCGAGGGTGTACCGTCCTTTGTGACAACTGTCCAGTTGTCGTCCCTGATGTACACTTCATACCCACCCATGTTCACCATAGGTTCAATGGCGAGTGTCATCCCTTCGAGCAATTGCGGCCCTCTGCCTGGTGTTTTATAGTTGGGTATGGGAGGTTCCTCGTGCAGCCTCTTACCAACACCATGCCCTACAAAATCCCGAACCACCGAAAATCCCTCTCCTTCCACCACGTTCTGGACGGCCCGAGATATATCGGACACATGGTTGTGGTGAACCGCTTTTTCTATTCCCGCATAGAGGGCACGCTCAGTCGTCTCCAGAAGTTTTCTCTTTCCATCTGAGATTTGTCCGACAGGGATGGTAACGGCTGCATCACCGAAATATCTGGCCTTGTTCACACCCACATCAACACTCAGTATATCGCCTTCCTGAAGTCGGTACTCACCTGGTATGCCATGAATGACCTCTTCATTGATCGATGAACAGATTGATGCAGGGAATCCGTTGTAGTTCTTGAAGGCCGGTATTGCACCACGCTTCTCAATAAATTCTTCTGCCTCCTGATCGAGCCACCCTGTGGTAACACCATTTTTTACAATCTCCCTCAAGTACTCAAGCAGCTCAGCAACGATCCTGCAGGACTGCCTGATGTACTCAATCTCGGTTCCGTTCTTCAGCTCATGCATCCTGCGGTGTTTCCTTCTCCTCTTCACTGATGCGTTTCTGTCCCTTGAGCATGTCGTTCAGTTTCGGTCCTGCCGAGAAGGACTCTTCGATTACCCGCTTCACATCTTTCTTCTGACCTGCGCTGATCGATACCTCACCCTCTATGATAGCGCCGTCTTCAACGTTCACTTTTGGAGCACGGATATTCCCGAGCGCACGTCCCGTGGTAAGCAGATGCACCTCTTCATCAGCCTCAATATTGCCTATGACTGTACCGGCGACGATGACTCTCCGCGCAACAATATCGGTTTTAACCTTGCCTGTTTCACCGACCAAAACATGTTCATCAGTACGAATATCCCCCTCGAACCTTCCATCTATCTGCAGAGAACCGTTGATGTAAAACTTCCCCTCGAAGATGGAACCCTCACCGATTACACTGTTCATCTCCTGTCCATTTTTTGCTGCCATATGTGCCTCCCACAGGGTACACAGCTACACCTTTACCTTGCCATGCACCACATCATCGATAAACTGGCTGTCAACCTCGTTTATCATAAAAAATTTAACGCCGAATTCGGACCGTTCCTTATCGATGCGGTGTATAACACCGCTCGCCTCAACCAGATGTGTGGTAAATTGAATCGTCATCATGAGCGTGGTGCGGAGAATAAGATACTGTTTTACCGCAGACCTGTCGAGCTTGAACAGGAGTCCTCCCGCACTCACATTGATAACAGGTACATCGAATTCCTCCCCGCTTTCGAGAGTGAAGTAATCATACTTCACAAGAGCTTCCACGAGAACAGTGGCATACTTTGCCGCGCGAAGAGCGAATGCGGGTTTTATGCTTCGATGATAATCCATGTCGTTGAACAGGCGGATATATCCCACAACCTCGCCTTCCAGCATGAGCGGTATGAGACTCTCAGAAAAGACATTGCCGTTTCTCTTCTGCTGAAGCAGATCTAGCAGTTTACTTTCAGCGTTCTTTCTCGATTCTCCTGCATGAATCAGGAGCGCATATGCATCACTGATGCCAATGACCTCCTGCTCAAAATGCCTTCTGCCCTCGATGTTGTCCTCAAAAGAGTCATAGATAAGAAAGATCTTCCCGGACTGCTTGAGAATACTCTCATCAAAGGAAAGTTTTTCATCCTCTTTGAATATTTTGACCTGAAAGTTCTGGGCAAAATCGGAGACGAGCCGCTTGATCCCGGCAAGTATCTTGTCCACGGCGGGCTTTGGCTTACTCACCTCCTGCATGATTACTCGTTCATCTAGGAGAGAGGAGCTCAAGAGTTCTTTTCGCTTTGAATGAATCAGGATCTTGAATCGCATGAACACACGGTTCAGCCCATCAATACGGTCATTGGCGCGGAGCATATTCCTGTTGATCTTCTCGGGGAGCAGAAGCTGAATATGGCTATCATCCTTCTTCTGCGCGGCGGTGTCAAAATAATGGTAACTGTTGTGGAAGATAAAATGGGCGCGAACAGGCCCCCCAACATCCATTTTCAGAGGGGTCTGCATGTCGAGGAGAATGCTCTTCCTATCATAGCGTTTCACGAAACCCGGATAACGAAATCCGCCAAGCTCCAGTTCGATCGGCTCCTTCATCCTGAGGAGACTCTGAAAGATGAGGTTCTTCTCCAGATCGCTAGAAACGACCAGCTTTTTGGAGATTTCACTCATGCAGGGGTACCCGCTTCGACGTTTTCGTGCAGCCGTTTTCTAAGGATTCCAGTATAGACGTCAACTATTTTCGGATCGTATTTCTTGCCCTTCTCATCATTGAGAATGGCTATGGCCTGCTCCTCTTTGAGGGGCTCTCTAAATGGCCGGCTGGAGATCATGGCATAGTAAGAATCGACTACTGAAACGATCCGTGCCCAGAGTGGGATATCCTCACCCTTGAGACCGTCGGGATACCCACTGCCGTCGTAAAACTCGTGATGATACTTCACGAGTTCAATACCCTCCTTGAAGAGATTCAGCTTCTTTTCAACATACTCAGCACCCCGAATGACATGACTCTTCACCACTTCAAACTCTTCGGGGGTTAACTTATCTTTCTTATTGAATATACCCTCACTCAGTCCGATTCTGCCGATATCGATAAGCAGGATTGCGGAACGGAGTTTGATGAGTTCTTCCATGGGAAATCCAAGCTTCTGGCCTATGAGCTCTGCATCCCCGGCAATATTGAGATAGTGGCCAACCTTGTAGGGTTCCACCCGTTCGAGCACACTCAGGAACCTCCCTGCCATAAGACCCTTGATCTCATACACGTCAACGGCCTGTGCTCTACCCTTCACCGTCACACTGTCCAGAAACTCGGCGTCTACAACATACTTCACCTCTTCATACACTTCACGGGTGGCCAGTATCTGGCCGCGACCGGCAATCCCTTCAAGCCTTGAGGCAATATTGACTACATCACCGATGACCGTAAGGTCCATCCGGTCTACCGAGCCCATATTTCCTGATATGGCATGACCGGTGTTGAGCCCGACACCTATCGCCACCTCGGGGAGGCCTTTCTTTTCCCTCTTGGCGTTGATCTCCTCCACATATTTCTGCATCTCTATGGCGGTTATGGTCGCCCGCTCCGCATCATTGTAGTGAGAGATGGGTGTGCCGAACACAGCCATAAGGCAGTCGCCAATATACTTGTCGAGGGTTCCCTCGAACTTGAATACGATATCGGTCAGTCCCGATAGATAGGTGTTGAGCAGGTCTACAACCTCCTCAGGCTTCATCTTCTCGGCCATCGAGGTGAACCCTCGAATATCTGCAAAGAGAACGGTGACCTTCCGCCGCTCTCCTCCTAGCTTAACCTTATCCAGATCGGAAAGAATGCCGTCGACGAGCTGATGGGAAACATAACGCGAAAAGGCATAGCGAAGGTTGGAAAGTTTGGAGTTTTCGATCGCCATCACCATCTGGTTACTATAGATCTTAATAGAGTCATAGACCTTTTCAGAGTAGGGCTGCATATTCATACGTTCGCCGAGTGTGAGCAGGCCGATCAATCCATTCTTAGAGATGAGGGGGACGAGAACAGCAGCCTCGAGTTTGATGAAGCTGTCTTTCTCCTCATCGTCCAGTATGTCAAGCATATCCGGTATAGCCATTGCTTCCTGCCGCTTTCTCAGCTCCTGAATGAATGAGTTTTTATCTGTGAAATGGATATTCTCCACAAATTTCTTGAGCACACCTCTGGACGCGACAGGTGCATACTCAGTGTTGTTTTCATTGGTCGAAAGGAAGATAACAGCCGTCTTACTGAGCGCTCTCCCCATGACGTTCAGGAGAAAACTGCCAAAAAAATCCTCCTTGCCAAGTGAGGTTAGATCGACGCCCATACCGGAAATTTCTTTCAGCTCAAAGGCCTTGCGCCTTAAATCCCTGTCTCCTGCCTGATTGGCAACGCCAAGCAGGCTCACAATCTTCAGTTCAGCAGCACTGCACACAGAGGAAATGAAATCGACCTCCTCCTTGTCGATCTTCTCGAGTTTATTGCTCCCCCAGAGCACAGAGAAGTAGACGATCAGGTCACCCCGTTTCTTTGGCAGGATGAGAAAGGATGCCTCCAGGTCTGATTCGTGGCCAAAAACCTCCTTGAAAAGAAAACGCACCCCCCTCGAGTCAACCACGCTCCAGTCGAGCTTCTTCAACTCGTCCGTAAACCTGTCGTCCAGGAAAAAGGGCAGTAAATTCTTGACATTGCTGTCAATGTGGGAGGATTCATAGATATTGTTTGATTCCCTGTCAACGAAGGCATATTGAACGTTATCATTCAATGCGGATGAAAGCTGACTTGCAATATACTGTGGCAGCTGTTTTATGGACTCTATCTGTGAGAGTTCCCTGGTTACCTTTTCAACTGTTATCAGGTAATCGGCCACCTTGGTTTCCATGCTTCTCACCCGCTATTCTGAAGTTTTTGTTGCACTGTGGATAGGGTGGCTAAATAGGCCTGGATTAGCCGCGTCCCTTCAAAGCGAGCTCAAAACGCTGCTGTTTGTCTGACAATCCCATGCTCTTCAATTCTTTTTTAACGGCACCACCGCCCACCTTCATACCACCGTAGTTGGGGAGCCTTAGTGCCTTTGCGATCTCCTTCACTTTGTAGTAGGGATTATCGACGATGATATGTATGATACGTTTGCCGAGTTCACTCTGAGCATAGGAATAGACATCGGTACCCGATGTAGCCTGTGGCTGTGCGGTCTGGGCAGGCGCCTGCTGCTCTGGTTGCACTTGGGGTTGTACAGGCTCAGGCCTCGGTGGGAGAGCTGGCCCAGGTGCAAGTTTCGGCTCCTCCTTCTTGAACTCCTTACCTGTGAAACCTGCAATAGCCTCTTCCACACTGTCGTAGGACTTCAGTATGGATGAAAACTCCATGAGCTCATAGACATCATACACATCGGGAGACATGTTCACAAGAACGAGGTCACCGCTGTTCTCCCGAATTTCCCGGATCTCAGAAACGAAAACACCCCATCCTGCACTGCTCACGTAGTCGATATTTTCAAGATTCACGACTATCCTGTATTTATTAAGTGCCAACTGCTCTTCGAGCTTCTTCTCGAGCTCGGGAGCAGTGGTGGTGTCGATGAAACCCTTCGCATCGATAATGGCTATCTCATCGCTGTCACCGTCGTATCTGACATCAACCTGAATATCTGGCATCCACTCCTCCTCAGTACCTCGGAAGCTCTATCGCTTCGACTCAATATAGTATATATCGCCACTTGAACATAGTGAATTTATAGGCAGCCCTGTATTTTCGCAGCATCGCGTAACAAGGCACCCATCAACATAACCCTTATTCTCAGATAAAAAAATGAAAAAGGCTTCATGATGCGTCATTATTTACTATACATAGAATAATTGTACTCCAAACCGAAATTGAAAAGCAACTGAAAAGTTCACATACAACGCATTATCCCTACTTGTAGGAAGCCCAGGTGGGAAGCTCACGCTTGGAAAAGGCCTCGCGCTTCTCCCGACTATCGAGCTTCATACGCACGAGCTCCCTCTTGACCACACTCTCCTTCACGCCCTGTGACCCGTACTCCTCGCTGTTCAGGAGGTTTGTCAACCGCGTCACCCCGTACTCGGGATTCTGCCGTATGATCTGGGTAAGCAGCTTGACCTGTTCGTGCGACGCATGGCCCAGCTCTGCCTCCTCCTTTTCCTCCTCCGCCACAACCTTGATCGCCTCGTCACCGAGCTGCTCCCGTTTCTCATTGAGTTCCTGATACTCCTCATGGGAGATACCAGTCTGCTCGAGGACATCGTCAAGGGGAACTTCCTCCTCGAGCAGCTCAAAGAGACGGAGTATCTTGGCCTGCCTGATCTCGGCCGGGCTCATCTCGAGCTTGATGACAACGAAGGTGATATCATCGCTCTGCGGATAGCCCTTGGTAAAGGCGGTGAGCTCCTCGTTCAGCTTCGCCTTGAACTCACTTGCGGGCAGATGCGCGTATTGCTGTATGAAGTCAATGAGCCGATTCTCCCCAAACTGTTCGCGTTTCTCGTCCATCGCCTCGGTGATGCCGTCCGTATAGATAAATAACAGATCCCCCTTTTTCAGCTTCAGCTTCTCACTGGTGATACGCTTCTTGAACTCGTCGGTGTTCCCCAGGTCGATGCCCACAGCTATACCCACGGGATTGAGGAAGCTCACCGTTTTCGTATCACTCCGGTAAATAATCATGGGGTTGTGCCCGGCACTTGCGTAATTCACGATGCGCTTCTTGGCATCGAGGATTACATAGTACATGGTGACGTACATGCCCTTTTTGATATCCTCCACTGCGATACGGTTCACCTTGTCGAGCACAAAGGACGCACGTTTGTTCCCGCGTGCCTCCAGACGCATGGAAGTCCTGATCATGGTCATGACCATCGAACTTCCGATTCCCTTACCAGAAACGTCGGCAACCACGATGCCGATGGAATTTTTGTCCACCTCGAAGAAATCGTAGTAGTCACCACCCACCTCCAGAGCGGCCCGGTAGGCAGCATCTATGTCAAACCCATCCAGGGTCGGCACCTGCTTGGGCAGAAGGGCATTCTGTATCTCCTGAGCGAGCTGCAGTTCGCGCCGCAGACGTGTCTGGTCGGTAAGCTGACCCTGCGTCATGCGCAGATTGCGCATGATCTCGTTGAAAGCCTGACCAATCCTGCCTACCTCCGGGTTCCTCGTTGCGAAGCTCAGCTCACGGGCCTGCCCGGTGGCACTGATACGGGAGATTTCATCGGCAAGCTTGGTGATTGGAGAGATGAAGGTGGAGCCGATAAGGATGACCCCGATGATGGTCGTACCTCCAAAGAACACGGCTATGAGGGCCACCCTTGTGTTTTCCTTTGCAGCGTCGATTCTCTGGAGGAACACATTCTGGTCGATTCCGATGTGCACTTCCCCGAGATTTCTCGACTGTCCCTCTGCAGTGTTTACATATACCACACGTGCAGCAAAGTGCTTGAATCTGGCCGTACTCCCTGCACTTCTGTACTCGACTTCCCTCAGTTCGAACACTGCATTATCCAAAATCCCGGAGGGCTTATTGTAGGTTGTGTATATTCGCTTCACATCGGTGTGGGCAAGTATCAGATTATCCGTATCCGTGACAATGACATACCCAAGGGTGTTGTCATTCTGGCGGACCGAGACTGCCAGGTTTGCAAGGGCAAGATCATCGCCGTCGAGAATGAGGTCGGACGCAGTTTCCGAAACCTGTCTGGTTACCGATTCGTAGCGTTCATTCAACCTTTTCTCAATAATGGTGCTCTGCACCCTGCTTCCAATAATAAAGGCCGTTAATACTATGATACCAACCATACCAAGCGCGTAGACCGCATAGCGTATCCTGATGCTGAACCGCCCCCGGACCTCACGGGCGAACTCTTTGGCGACCACCTCATCGATGTATATCTTCATGGTAAGGATATTGTTGTTCTCGAGCCTCTTATACTCCACCTCATCGATGAGTTTCTTTATGAGCCAGATCCCCAGGCCACCCTTTCGCCTCGTCTCCACATACTTGTAAAGGTCGGGTTCCAGGACTGAATACCAGTCAAACTCAACTCCCTGATCAATGATCTTCAATTCCACGGCACTTTCGAATTTTGTCATCTCGACCTGGAAATTACCCCTCCCACCACCGTAGGCATGGCGGATGATGTTCGACACCGCCTCGTCGACCGCAAGCTTCACTTCACTCACCTGCTTTGGGAGAAGGCCCATCTTGCGGCCATACTTCACCACAAAGTCACGCACCTTGATCAGGTTCTTGCTTTCTGCACTGAGGTTGATTTTTTTCTTAGTGTTGATCTTCATAATGAAAGCTTCTCAGAGATTGACACGCGGCTTCTTACAGGCCTCTGTGCCCCTAAGGGTATCTGTACCCTGCAGGGTAAACCTTCCCCTCTGCTACAGATGCACGTGGCAGCCCTCATATTTTAAGTATCGTCAGTGGCTAACCATATATGATACACATTACTCCTCATTAGTATAGCAGAGCCCAGAAGTTTGAACAAGGGCCTAAAATGGGTATTCCTGAACCAGCTTCAGATTAATGACAGCGAGCTCATTATCCTCATCGAGCTCTACAGCTTTCGAAAAGAGGACAGCCGCCCTGTCCTTCATGCCGAGCCGGGCGCTGGCAACACCCGAAAGGGTGTGCATGAGCGAGGCAGCTTTGCCATCGAGTTCCCCCTCACTTTCCAGATACCCGTCAATAATCTCCAGTGTTTCCCCATACTCACCCTCCTGGAAGAGCAGAACAGCGGTATTGTAGTAGGCCTCATAACGGTCTGGAAAATCCAGGACCAATCGGTCCAACCGTTCTCTCGCTTCAGCTCCCCCCTCTACCCCGGCAAGGAGTATGGAAGTTCTGTACAGTATATCACTGTTCTGTTCATTCTGCAGAAGCAATTCGAGCTCATCGCGAGCCCGGGCAGCATGCCCGGTACGCAGGTATATCTCTGCGATTCTCCCGTGTATGTCGCTGCGGTCGGACTGCTCGGAGAGAATTCGCACATACTGGCGGAGGGCACTGTTATACATACCGTGTCGTGCGTAGAGTGCAGCAACCCTCTCGAGTCCATCTTCATCATCACCGATGAGCCTGACCGCATTTTCGAGCGTGTCCATGGCTTGTTTTTGGTGACCTGTGTAAAAATATAGGTCTGCAAGGCAGAGTAAGGGTTTTACATCATCTACGGCCGCTTCAGCGTATGCATCGCATGCCTGAAAGGCCTGCTCATATTCTCCCATCTGCACATAGGTATATACAAGATTGCCATAGGCTCCCACAGCGTGTCCGCTGCGTACAGCCACCTGATAATATGTTGCGGCGGAACGGTAGTTGCTGAGATGGTAATGAATATCTCCCAATACATGGGCAATCCGGCCATCATCCTCATCATTCTCTTCGTACAGTTCCTCCCAGATTTGCAATGCCTTACGGTAGTCACCATACTGATACAGCGCATAGCCTAGAAGCAGTGTATGTTCAGAACCGGTCGCCCGTGAGCGCAGCAGATCGATGGCCTCATCATGCCTTCTTTCACGAAGGAACAGGAGGGCACGGTTATAATTTACCGCGGGGTGTGCATCGAAAATGAGAAAGGCCTGTTCCATATGGTCAGAAGCCTCTTTGGCGGGCAGGGCCGGAACCCCATCATACATATCAGATCCGACCGTTGCGGCGGTATAGGAGCTCAGCGCTCTCATGAGTACATCTGTGTTCTGATCGGAGGCGATGGTTTGCAGTATATCAAGCGCTTCAGGTCTCTTTCCCTCACATAGCAGTGTCAGGGAAAGGTTGTACTGCGAGATACCCTTCTCATACGTTAATTTCATGTAGTGTTGTGAGGCCCTCCCAAGGCGTCCCATGCTGAAGTATATATTGGCGAGAAGGAGGCCCGCGCGCGAGTCATCACCCCAGAGTTGGGCGGCACCTTTGGCGTATCTCAACGCCTTCTGGAGATTACCTGTTTTTGAAGACACCAGTGCCGCATTGTAATAAGCAAACATGTTTTCATCATCGAAATGAAATGATTCCCCATACCAGTGGATTGCGTCTTCATAGTCGCCTTTTCGATAGGAGATATTGCCGAGGTACAGAGCAGCGGTACTTTTCGTCCTTCGATCCCAAGACGCATCGACCACGTTTATGAGGAACAACCGGGACTGCTCGTATTCTCCCTGCCTGTAATGGTTAATGCCGTCCTGCAGAGATGTATCCGCTCTTTCGCGCTGAGGGGGGGAAGATGGAACTATGCGGTTTTGCAGAATGAAATAGGTGAGAATGCCCAGTCCGATAAGAGAGGCAACGACCGCGTAACCAATAGCCTTGCGGGTGCGTTTCCCCATATCCTTAAAAGGGTTCACACAAGCCCTTCTTTCTCCCTGTTTTTTTCCTTTCGTATACCGTCCAGAACTCCATTGACAAACCGGTAGGAGTCATCGGATCCAAAAATCTTTGCAATGTCGATAGCCTCATTGATGATGACCGTATCGGGCACATCATTCTGAGAGAAGAGTGAATAGGTGGAGAATCTCAGGATCGCCCGGTCAACATAGGACACACGGTCCAGGTCCCAATGCTCGAGCTGTCTCTTGATGTGATCATCGATTTTGCGCAGGTCGTTGATCGTACCTTGCACAAGGCGGCGGGCAAAATCAATGGTGGCATCATCATACTTCTTATCGAGCCAGTCAAATGTAAGAATTTCATCCCTATGCACACCGCTCATATCGATCTGATAAAGAGTCTGAAGCGCTATAATACGTGCACTTCTCCGTGAACCCAACCGCTACTCCATTTCCATGACGATCTCAATTCTCGTCGCAACTCTCTCTTCATCCAGCCAGGTTTCCAGTCTCTTCTCGCCCTTCAGTTTCAGGAGGAAGCTCTGTATCCTTTCCTGTGATTCCTCATAGGAGAGCTGCTTGGCCTCGACAATGTCATTGATCCTGAATATGTAGTAACCGTCCTGCATCCTTATTGGTGGGGTAACATCTCCCTTTTCCATAGAAAATATGAGATTCACATCCTGCGGATTCATGAATGAGAGCAACTGTTCCTCCGTAAAGGACCCAAGATTCCCCCGGTTTCTTTCCTTGTTCGCAGCAGCCGAATACTGCATAACGAGTTCTTCGAAACTCTTACCGCTCTGTGCCTCTTCTGAGATCATGTTGGCCCGTTCCTTGAGCTCGAGGGCCTCCTGATAGCTCAGTTCGTTGGGCACGGGAATGTAGATCTGGGCAAGTGTGACCGTGCCCGGGGTCGCAAAGAGACGTCGGTTTGCCGGGTCCTCATAGAAATCTTTCAGTTCCTTCTCCGAAATACCATAATCGCTCCCCGATATGAATAAATTGACAAGGCGGTCCCTAAGACGTTCAGATCTGAAATGGTCGCGGAGTTCCTCCTCCGTCAACCCCTCCTGGCGGAGCTGGGCCTGAAACTCTTCATCGCTGATATTTCCCTGCTCTTTTATATTGTTAATGATCTCATCGAGCTCACTCTCCGACACAACGAGCCCCCTCCTCTCAGCTTCACGTTTGATGAGGAGGTTTTCTATGAGCCCATCCATCACCTCCTGCCTGCCGGGAACGGGCATGCCAAACATATATGCCCTCGCCTTTAGCTGCTCATAGGTGTTGTTGAATTCATTGACCGTGATGATATCCCTGCCCACCTTACAGGCGATTCCATTAATGATCTCTGCCCTAGCGGTTGTGACCGCAAGGGTCACAACGCACATAGAGACGCCGGCTGCGACAGCCAACCTTTGTATCGTCCTCATACCGTCTCCTCTTTACTCCTTACAGCTGTTTCAGGGGTACGTGGTAGTTGATCTTCCCTTCCGTCCAGTTCAGGGTAATAATGCTCAAATCATCGAGCGCCCTGCCGAGTATCTGCTCCCCCATTGACTTGAACACATCAGTATAGTCTGTCAGATAGATTTCATAGGAGCCCTTCTTCTCTGTAAACCCCGGCGGGTTTTCACGCTGAATACCAGCATCTCTCATGATGCTGATAATCGCCTGGACCGTGGTGTCTGCTGAATCGACAACCTGCACACCCTTCAATATATCCTGTACCTCCGATTTTATCAGAGGATAATGTGTACATCCAAGCACCACTGTATCAACTCCCCCATCAGCGAAGTCCTTCAGGTATTCTGAGAGCACCATCTGCATAACAGGATGGGACTGCCAGCCTTCCTCGATAAGTGGCACGAGAAGAGGCGTGGCTTTCTGATAAACTGACATCCCGGGATCAAATACATGAATCGCATCCCGGTAGGCATTGCTCGCAATTGTCCTCTGTGTACCGATTACACCGATTCGGTCTGATCTCGTGACTTTACAGGCAGCCCGTGCACCAGGCTCGATCACCCCCACAACGGGAACATCGATTTCGCGCTCAATACTTTCCTTGGCGACAGAGGTTGCCGTGTTGCAGGCGATTACAACGAGTTTAACCGCCCTCGCCAGAAGAAACTGTACAGCCGCCCTTGTGAAATCCAGAACAGCCCTGCTCGATTTGGAGCCGTATGGAAGATGCAGGAGGTCGCCGAAATAGACGATTTCCTCAGAAGGGAGAGCCTCTTTGATGGCCGCTGCAACAGTTAAGCCGCCGATACCGGAATCGAATATACCTATTGGTCTGTCTCGAACATTCATATGCACCATGATAGAGGACCCAAAAAAAGGTACTAGGCACCCGGGCCCGTGTCAAGGTCTATCACCCTGTAGCAGGCAATAGCGAAAGGTCCTTCGAGGGCTATGCCAGTGCGTGTACACATATATCGGAGTTGTCCAATATTGTCTTGACAAATCAAGGTTTGTTTATAATTTTTACACCTCACAAAACTCTGTCAACAGGGAGCATACCCACATGAATAAATCTCGACACCTCTTCACCTCAGAATCAGTGTCGGAAGGCCATCCGGACAAGATTGCCGACCAGGTGTCTGACGCCATACTCGATGCGTGCATCGACAAAGATCCACACAGCAGGGTCGCCATTGAAACGCTTGTCACCACAGGACTCGCCTTTGTAGCAGGCGAGCTCACAACCGAAGCCTATGTGGATATTCCAAAGGTGGTGCGTGGTACCATAAAATCCATTGGGTATACTGAACCTGAACTGGCCTTCGACTGGGAGGCATGCTCGGTCATCACAAGCATCGATGAGCAGTCACCGGACATTTCGCAGGGCGTCACCGGCGGCAAGGGGTTCCACAAGGAAGAAGGTGCGGGCGATCAGGGAATGATGTTCGGGTATGCAGTGAACCAGACTGATGAACTGATGCCCCTCCCCATCATGCTCGCACACAAGCTTCTCCTCAGGCTTGCAGACCTTCGGAAGACAGGTAAAATTACCTACCTCAAACCGGACGCGAAATCCCAGGTCACCGTTGAGTATGACGGCGGAAAACCTTTACGGGTCGATACAGTGGTCATCTCCACACAGCATTCCGCTGATGTGACCCATGAAGAGATCCGACGCGACATGATCGAGCAGGTTATCACAAAAGTGGTGCCTGCTAAGTATATAGATGAAAAACAGATCACCTACCACATCAATCCGACCGGTCGTTTCGTCATCGGGGGGCCCCATGGTGATACTGGACTCACAGGCAGGAAAATAATGGTTGATACCTATGGCGGTTTCGGCAGTCACGGCGGCGGGGCTTTCTCCGGAAAGGACCCGACCAAGGTTGACAGGAGTGCAGCGTACATGGCCCGATACGTTGCAAAAAATATTGTTGCTGCAGGCATCGCGGCGGAGTGCGAGATACAGCTCGCCTACGCTATCGGTGTCGCAGAGCCCATATCAGTCACGGTTGACACCCATGGAACCAGTGAGGTGGAGGATGAGGCGATTGTTCATGCAATAAAGAAGGTATTCGACCTCACACCGCACAGTATAATTGAGACCCTCGACCTCAGGAAACCGGTGTATCGTGAAACGGCCGCATACGGACATTTCGGCCGTGATTCTTTCACTTGGGAACGCACTGACAGAGTGAAGGATATCAAGGACGCCATAAAATAACCCACCATCAAAAAACATGCTCGACCTGTCGATACTGCTAGTACGGGAACAGGTTCATGAAAATTCCAAGGGTATTACAGCTCATCGGCATATTCTTCTCCATTGCAGCACTGCCGCTTATCGGCCATGAGGGATTGGTCACCAAAGACAGGTTTGTCACACTCATAAGCCCGAAGTACGAGGAGGGCTTTGTGAGCCTGAGTTTCGAACCAATTGAAGACCCTAAGCTGCAGTATCGCGTGTACAGATCTGATAAGCCGATCATATCGCAGGCGGATATTGAGCGTTCGACCCTGATCGGTGAAATCAGTGCCGGGGAAATCCCACTGAAAGATTCTCCCGGGGTTGACGGCCGGTTCTACTACGCTGTCACTGTAACTGAGGAGTTCCCCGACCTCATACCGTATCTAAACACCACAACCAGCCCTATTGACTTTTCACCCTTGCCCGAGGTGATCGACACCTTTAACATAACAGAACTCGATCATGAAAATGGTGAGCACCGGCTTTCCATTCAATTCATACCGGCAACCGATGAGTATACCTACAATCTCTATACAGGCATGATACCCATCACAAAGGTGGATGATACAGAGCCCTATGCAACTGTTACTGGGGATGATGGGCGTTTCGAATTAAGGGTCCGGGAAAACACGCCAGTGTTCATGGCCATTACCGCTCTGAACAGGCTCGGTGTGGAGAACAAAACCCTCATTCCCGGTAGAAATGTCATCTCAGGACCATTTCTCATCGAGGCCGAAGAGGGTGAGACAGTCGTGAGGAAGCTCGAGATGGAGCCTGTGCAGGAAACCGGTCCTGAGGACAGGGAAAAACCGGAGGTGGAAGAGCCAAGGAAGGCGGCGGGAACATTGTCACCCTGTGAGCTTATCGAACAGAATCTGAGAAGCAACTTCTACACGGGCAACTACGGCAGGGCACTCGACAATTTCAGATCCATACTCAGCAGGGGTGATCTGACCATGGAGGAGCGAGGGTCCGCAGCATTCCACGCCGGACAGTGCTCCTACTATCTCAGAGATTATGAGGAGGCGGTGAAATATTTCGTGTTGAGCAAAGATGCAGAGGGTTATGAGGGAATGGCCGATGCGTGGATAGAGCGAAGCCTCAGCCGCGTACAATGATGACAATCCTCAACTTATATAAAAGCGTTTACCTCGATATATCGGTACAGAACCATACCCTTATTGATGTTTCCGAAACGTTTTGATTTCAATTCGACGATCAGATAGAATACCTTGCCTTCTTCGTCATATTTCAGGTCCCTGATTTTAAGCACATCACCTTCCGCAATGCCAACGCTGATCGCAACGGAACCGCTCAGGATTTTCGAAACCACATATACCTTCTTGCGCTCCTGCTCGATCTGGGAAAGCACCATGCCATAGAGAGGGGTAATGATTTTTTCCCTTGCATCCCGTTCATATATGTAGAGGGCGGGGTAGACGGGCCGCTCGATAAGATATAGCTTTCTGTCAATCCTCTCACCGTCCCGCTGGATTTCCATGATACCGATCATTGGACTGTTGAGGTTGGAGAAAGCATCCTGAACCTCAAATAGTGTCGACACCTGTTTGCCGTTCACTGAAAGGATGATATCTCCGATCTCCAGTCCCGATACTTCAGCAGGGCTGTTGGGTACGATATACGCAATGGTCAGCCCCTCCTCACCCTCATCGAGTGAACATCCAATCCAGCTGCGCCCTGTCCTGTCCCCTGCGTAGAGCCGCCCCAAAATAGAGAGCATGTGCTTGGAGGGAATGGCAAAGTTAAGATTTTCGAAGCTTGCAAGTCCCGCAAATGCGATACCCACCAGATACCCGTCATTGTCAATAAGCGCTCCACCCGAATTACCGGGGTTGAGCGCAGCATCGATCTGTATGACGCCTCCGATCTGAAGGTAGGGCCTATCGGTTGAGCTGACAATCCCGGATGTCACGGTATTCGTCAATCCGACAGGATTCCCGATTGCAACGACCTTCTCCCCCTGTCTCAGGGTGTCCGAATCGCCTATCATGATGCGCGATTCGAGCTGCTTCTCAACTTTGAGAAGGGCAAGATCGAACACCTCATCGTATCCGACGACCCTGGCCACAAAGCGGATATTCTCGTCCTTGCCTGGAATCACGTACACTCTTGAGTATCCCTCATAGGTTGGATCAACGTCTGACTCAATAATGTGATGGTTGGTCAGTATGTAGCCCCGCGAATCTATTACGATACCTGTTCCAAGTGCCTGATCGCGTACTCCCACACCACCTTCAGTCTTTATACCGCGATCAACGATTATCTTAACACTGCTCTTCACCGCATTCTCGATCGCCACTTCCGAGATATCACTGCTTCTCGATTGCAACTCTGCAACCCGGTCGGCAAGGGTGTCAAACTCCCCTGAGGCCGCCTCTGCGTTCTGGCCTGACTGTTCCACACTGGCAGACAGAAGATCGAGATATTTCTTCGAGAGAACCGGATTGTTTCTCTGCAGAAATAGATCGACGAGGGACGACCTGATGTGTACGGCTCCCTCTGCCACGGCAAACCTGTCGAGATACGTGAGCCAGGACGCCTGTTCGAGCCCGCCCTTGCCCTTCAGGTCAGCCTCGATATACAGCCCGATATAGGTTGCAATATCGCCTTCCAGGGTTGATCGATCATCGTCGGAGAGGTGGTCGTCCAGAAGGTTTATGTAGGAGTAGGTGTGTTCGATAAGAGCGAGATTATTTCCCTCACTCTTGAACTGTTTCACCTTTTCCCCGTACAGTGAGGAGAGTTCATCGCGCAGCTCATCGGCACGTTCATCCTGGCAGCAAATCATGAATTCGATATAACTCCGTGCGGCTCCGTAAAAATCACCATTTTCCCGGTGCTCTTCAAACTCCTCGAGTATTTTGGAGTCCACATTCTGAACGGTAGAGTTTTCCTGTACGGAGTAGGAAACGCAGGAGACGAACGCCAGCGCGGCCAGCAGCAGGGCGGGGTATAGTTTCATCAGGCAGAATCTCCGCGAGTATTAGGGCGAACAAAAAGCTAGCGTAGCGATATCTTTTATTATCTTTTTGTTCGCCAACACAATGCACATTTGAGTCAAATTTGATTCTTTTTTTTGACAAGTTTGAAAACTCAACCTAGCGTAGCGCTAGCGAAGCGCTCGCGTAGCGATATCTTTTCTTATCTTTTATTCTCCTTATTAACTACAGTTAAACATAACACTCTACCCTTCAAAATGCAATAGATTGGGACGGGAAGAGCCTGCAAGATCGCTTATTTACAAAAATCTTGACGCATGCCCTTCCGCATGAGTATAGTGAGCGTACCCTAAATAGCATGCGGGAAGTCTGGACCTGGAGGACAGGATGAAGAAGATCAATATCGCGCTTACCGGACACACATCGGTGGGAAAAACATCCTTTGTGGACACTCTGCTGTGGGATCTAGGCGCGATTGACACGCTCGGAAAAGTTGACGATGGTAAATCCCAGAGCGACTATGACGAGGAGGAGATCAAACGGAAGATCTCGATAAAATCAGCCGTCTTTTCGGTTGATCATAATGACTACCGTGTAAACATCGTCGACACGCCGGGTTCCCCCGACTTTTCCGGCGAGATCGTCTCCTCCCTCTACGGCGTTGATTCGATCCTCCTCATTATTGATGCGGTAAACGGCGTTGAGATAGAGACCTCGAAGCTCTGGGCCCGGGCAAAGGATATGGAAAAGCCTGTCATCATATTCATCAACAAGATGGACAAGGAGAGGGCAGATTTCAACTCGGTACTCGAAAACATACGAAAGAACCTGGGGGTAAAACTCTTTCCCGTGCAAATTCCTGTTGGACAGGAGGCAGGATTCAAGGGTGTCGTGGACCTCATCAGGATGAAGGCCCTTCTGTACGACGGCGATCAGAAAGAGGGAAAGGAGGGAGATATCCCTGATGATCTGAAGGATGAGGCCGAGAACCTGAAGAACGAACTGATCGAAACCGCAGCAGAATCAACGGACGAGCTTACCGAAAAGTACCTTGAAGGTGAGACCCTCACGGAAGATGAAATCATGCAGGGCTTACGCGAGATGGTGATGCAGGGAGATTCGGTTCCCGTACTGTGCGGGTCCAGTTCCATGAACCGCGGGATCTCAGATGCCCTCGATATGATAACGCTTCTAGCACCTCCCTCGGATTACCGGAAAAAAATGCCAGCTGTGGACGCAAACGACCACAGCAAGGAAGTGGAAATCCTCCGTAGCAGTGACTCCGAATTCTCCGGAGTGGTATTTAAAACCATAATCGATCAATTTGCGGGAAAGATATCGTTCCTCAGGATCTTTTCCGGCGTACTGCACTCAGATGAAGAAGTCTACAATGCCACGCTGGGAAGAAAGGAGAAGCTCTCCAAGCTTGCCCTGCCCTTTGGCAGAAACCAGATCCCCCTGAAGGGGGACGCTTCAGAAGGCGACATTGTTGTGCTCACCAAGCTGCCCTATGCGGAAACAGGCCATACGCTCTGCTCTCCCGACAGGGAGGTGAGCTTTCCAGATTTCAAGCTTCCCAGCCCCGTGCACAGTGTGGCAATCAAGGCGAAGAACAAGAAAGAGGAAGACAAGCTCAACATGCTCATACAGCGGGCTACCGAAGAGGACGTATCCTTCCATGTGGATTACAACAAGGAGACCAAGCAGACCGTCATATCGGGCATGGGTGAACTGCAGTTCAACATCATCCTCTCCCGCATCAAGGAAAAACATGGTATCGAATTCATAACATCCACGCCTCTCGTGGCCTATCGCGAGACCATTCAGGCAGCCGGCAAGGCAAACTACAAGCACAAGAAGCAGTCGGGTGGACATGGACAGTACGGTGAAGTGCACCTTGAAATCGAACCGCTTGATCGAAGCGTTGGTTTCGAGTTTGTCGACAAGATCGTGGGCGGAGTCATACCGAAAGGGTATATTCCCGGCGTGGAAAAGGGTATCGCTGGAGCCATGGAGGAAGGCGTAGTTGCTGGATACCCCGTCGTCGATGTCAGGGTAAGCCTTGTCTTCGGCTCCTACCATGATGTCGACTCTTCCGAGCTCTCCTTCAAGATCGCGGGAAGGCAGGCCTTCAAGCTGGCCATGGAGCAGTCAAAACCCACCCTGCTCGAACCGGTCATGAATCTCAGCGTCTATGTAAGTGATCAGTATACGGGTGATATCATGAGTGATCTGAACTCGAAAAGGGGAAGAGTGCTCGGCATGGATAATCTCGTCGGCGGAATTCAGAAGATCCGGGCCAAGGTTCCCCAATCAGAACTGCTCAAATACTCCATTGAACTCAGGTCAATTACTTCGGGTACGGGATCCTTTGAGATGGAGTTCTCCCACTACGATCCCATAAGCGGGAAGATTGCCGAAGACGTCGTGACTGAGACGCAGCGAAGGAAGGAAGAGGAAGCCAAGGAGAAGTAATACCCGCCGCATAATCGGGGCAAACCCGAGACGAAAACATGATTGCATTGATTCAGAGGGTATGCAGCGCGAAGGTGGCGGTAGAGGGAGAGGCCATCTCTGAAATCGGGCCAGGAATTCTCCTCTTACTCGGCATTGGTCACGATGACAGTCAGGCAGACATCGAATATATTACCCGGAAAACCGTATATCTTCGCATTTTCAGTGATCCACAGGGAAATCTCAACCGTTCTCTCATCGATACAGGCGGCGAAATACTCATCGTGTCGCAGTTTACCCTGCTTGCGGATACAAAAAAGGGGAGGCGGCCATCCTTCACCCGTGCCGCTCCGCCAGCGATTGCAGAACCACTCTACCGAATGGCCATCGAGGAGTTTCGTCGCTACGATATTCGGGTGCAGGAAGGGTGTTTCGGAGCAAAGATGGAAGTCAGCCTCAAGGGCGACGGGCCTGTTACCATCATCGTGAACTCCAGAGAGCTTAATCCACTCTAGGATAGGTGTATGCAGCTGATACCAAAAGTGTTGGGCATCATGTCATCAAATTGCTATATCCTGAGAAATGAACAGGAGGCAGTTGTAATCGATCCCGGAGGGAACCCCGAACTCATTTACCCGGAAATAGGCAAGCGAAAACTCCTCTATATAATTGATACGCACGGGCATTACGACCATATCGGATGCAACAACGCACTGAAAGCCCGCTACGACACCACACTGGTTGTCAGCAAGTATGATTATACAATGCTTTTGAATCCGGGGCTGAACCTCTCTATCATGGTTGACTCTCCCTATATCTCCGTAGCACCAGATAAGCTTCTCGAAGATGGGGACAGGCTCCCCTTTGACGGAACCGATCTTGAGGTCATACACACACCGGGCCATACGGTGGGAAGTATCTGTATAAGGATCAGGGATATGCTCTTTGCAGGCGACACCCTCTTCTACCACTCTGTGGGAAGGACGGACCTTCCCACAGGTTCAGCGGAAGATCTGCGGGTCAGTATACTTCAGAGACTCTACGTGCTACCCGATGACACCAGGGTGTATACCGGACATGGTGAGCACACCACCATTGGAGAGGAGAAGCGGCACAACGATTTTGTACGCATGTGACCGATTTCTCTTGACATTTCATGAGCATAGGGTATCCTAGGTCAACTTCTACAGAGTAGAAATGAGTGAGAAAAAAATGCAGGGTTTCGATACAGTGATTACATCGAACAATAACAACCGGTGGTGGTTCTGGCACTAGCCGGAACCAGTGCGTTCACCTGATAGGCCGCAGGTTCTGGCTCAGACAAGCCAGGTTCTGCGGCCTGTTTCGTACAGGCCGTAAGACCGATTTCGGTTTTACGGCCTTTTTCTATTGAGGGAATATTCTTCAGGAGGAAAAGCTCATGCGAACTGAGAGAAAGATAAAAAACAGCATGGTCAGGGTCATTTCAGGGGAAAAATTCACCCCCTATTCGCTGTATAGAAAGCTGGACGGACGGGCACTACTCGAATCAGCTTCCTTTGCCAGGGGCAAGGCACGGTTCTCACTCATTCTGGTGAAGGAAGCATTTAAGGTTCAGCAAGATGGCGGGTCCATAACCCTTGTCCGTGACGGCGAGGTGTTTCCCCTGCCACAGGGTACAGAGCACTCCTCGACAGGGGCCCGTACATGGTCGGGAGCCAATTTTGCATCAGGTACTCACGCACCGTCAGGAGCCCACTCTCCGTCAGGAGACATCCTTGATGTTCTTCAGTCCCTGGCAGACCAGCATAGAGAGGAACACCGCAGTTTTCCCTTCCCCGCAGGCGGAATCGGCTATCTTAGCTATGAGTTTGCGCGCCATTTCGATGATGTACGTCTGAAGTCGAAGATCGACAGCCTGGGTTTGCCAGAGGCGGCATTCATGTGCGGCAACCTGTTTCTTATCTTTGATCACTACACTGACACTATCTCCATCGTGGCCCTGAACTATGACGGTTTCGAAATAAACCTTGAACGCGCGGTTGACGAGACCGAAGAACGCATACACGATCTGGACTTTAATTATCTGAGCCCCTCTCAGAGAGAGTATGGGTGTATCATGTTGAGTCCCGATTCAGAAAAGGATCGATTTACAGACGGGGTTATCAGGATACGTCGGGAAATAAAGAAGGGGAACATACTGCAGGGTGTGCTGTCGAGACGGGTCATTCTTCAAACCGAGATGCCGGGCCTCGAAGCCTATAGGCGGCTTCGCTCTCTCAACCCCTCACCCTACATGTTTTTCCTTGATTTCGGCTCATTTCAGCTCTTCGGCTCTTCCCCTGAGATGCACGTCAAAGTCGAGGGGAATCGCGTCATCACCCGACCCATCGCCGGCACGCGCCGGAGAGGTGAAACCCGGGAAGAGGACCTGGCACTGGAGAAAGAACTTCTTTCCGATGAAAAGGAGCGGGCCGAACATTTGATGCTCGTAGACCTCGCACGCAATGACCTGGGCCGCGTGTGCGTTCCCGGTACCGTGGAGGTTACGGAATTCAATGCAGTAGAGCATTACTCACATGTGATGCATATTGTATCGCAGGTTGAGGGTGAGCTCAGGCCGGACAGGAGGGGAATCGAGGCAATACGAAAAACCTTCCCCGCAGGGACGGTATCCGGGGCACCGAAAATACGAGCCATGGAAATCGTTGACTCACTCGAAGAGTGCGCCCGCAGCTTCTATGCCGGTCTAGTGGGGTATATCGAACCCGATGGTTCCCTTGACACCTGTATCACCATCCGGAGCGCATTGCGCAAGGATGATTTGCTTATTCTGCAGGCGGGAGCAGGCATTGTGTGGGATTCTGTCCCGGAACGGGAGCTCGAGGAAACATCTGAAAAATTACGTGCCCTCGGTAAATCACTGGGAATGGAGGTGTAATCATGATTCTCATCATCGACAACTATGACTCTTTTACCTACAACCTCTATCAGTACATAACGCAGCTCTACGACGGCGAGGTACAGGTGTTCAGGAATGACCGTATCGATATCCCCCGCATCGAAGACCTGTGTCCGGAAGCCATACTCATATCACCCGGTCCTGGAAGACCCGATGAGGCTGGAATATCGGTTGAAGTGATCACCCACTTCACAGGCAGGATACCGATACTGGGAGTCTGTCTTGGCCATCAGGCCATCGGGTACGCCTTCGGTGGCTCCATAAAGCGGGCCAACAGCATCGTGCACGGTAAAACCGATGACATCGTCCATGACGGCAAAGGTCTCTTCAGAAACATACCCTCACCCGTCAGGCTGACACGCTATCATTCTCTGGCCGTGTATCGCGAGACCCTTCCGCCTGAGCTGGAGATAACCGCTTTCACAAAAGACGGGGAAATCATGGGTATTCGGCACCGGGAACACGTCGTGGAGGGTGTTCAGTTTCACCCCGAATCCATCGCGTCGGAATACGGCAAGAAGATCCTGCAAAATTTCATCCACTACATTCGGGAACCTTTCAATATACCCGACATCATAACACACATACTTTCAGGTGAAGAACTCTCCGGGGAGCAGGCCGCATCGATTATGGAGGAGATGACAAACGGAGAACTCACCGAAGCGCAAACCGCCTCCTTTCTTACAGCCATGAACACGAGGCAGGTTACGGCAGAAGAGCTCTACGGACTTGCCTCTGTCCTGAACCGAAAGAAATTGTCGGTGCACAGCACGGAACCCTGCATCGATACCTGTGGTACAGGAGGAGACCATTCCGGGACCTTCAATATATCATCCATGGCTGCGCTTATTGCCACATCCTGCGGTGTACGGGTCGCCAAGCATGGGAACAGAAGCGTCAGTTCCCGTTCCGGGAGTGCCGATTTCTATGAGCGGCTCGGTATCCCGATCGATCTGCAGCCCGATGAAGCAGAGAAGCTCCTGCAGCAAACGGGATTCGCCTTCTTCTTTGCCCCTCTCTATCACCGTTCGATGAAGCACGTTGCAGTTGTTCGAAGAGAGCTCGGTATTCAAACGGTGATGAACCTTCTCGGACCACTCATCAATCCTGCTGACGTTGACTTCCAGCTTCTCGGCGTCTACAGCGGGAACCTCTGTACACCCATGGCACAGGCTTCCCATATGCTTGGAAGGAAAAAAGTCATGGCTGTACATAGCCACGACGGTCTCGACGAGATCTCGGTGTGCGCACCCACAACCGTTGTGGAAACCGGAAGTGGGAATGGGGCTGTCGAGTATCTCCTCCGTCCAGAAGAGCTGGGTATTAAAGAATGTTCCATGGATGATCTCATGGGCGGTACACCGGAAGACAACGCCGACATTGCCCTGGAGCTGCTGGGAGGAGGCGGAAATCACACCCTGAGAGAATCAGTGGCTCTCAATGCAGGTGCAGCCCTCTACGTTGCCGGCAAGGCTTTGGGGATTGCAGAGGGGTACAGGGCTGCCCTTGAGGCTCTGGAATCGGGAAGGACTGCGGAGAAACTGGATGAGATCAGAAAGGTCGGGCTCACACTACGGGAGAGGGGGGTAGGCGCATGAGTATCATCGATGAAATCGTCGAGGCGAGAAAGAGGAGTATCGCTCGCCTGGGCCCCAGTATGGGGCGCAGCCTTCCTCGACGCAGAACCGTACCCCTTGTTCCCTTCGGAAGACTGCAGCCGGGCAGGGATTTTTTCATTGCCAGTGAAGTCAAGCGGGGCTCACCGTCTCGCGGGATCTTTGCAGTGGAAGCTGATGCAGTCCGCCAGGCCGGACACTACGCCAAGAGGGGAATTAAAACCCTCTCAGTCCTCACCGAGGAGACATATTTTCACGGTTCACTGGAGGACCTGTTCAGGATCAAGAACTCCTTCCCTGACCTCTGCGTCATGCGGAAGGATTTCATTCTCGATGAGGATGATATCACGGTTTCCTACAGGGCAGGGGCAGATGCAATACTCCTCATTGCCTCCATGCATGACGCAGGCACACTGGGCAGACTGTATCGCAGGGCAAAGAGCCTCGGTCTCGAGGTTCTCCTTGAAGTACACGACCGCGAGGACCTCAGTAAGGCAGCTTTGGTGCAGCCTGATATAACGGGAATAAACAGCAGGAACTTAGCGACCTTTCGTATTGATCCGGCAGTCCCTCTTGCCCTTAAAAAATCCATAGACTGGAGTACCCGTACGGTTTTTGAATCAGGTATACGCTCCACCGAGGATGCGGCAGTTGCCCTGTCCGGCGGTTTTACAGGAATGCTCATCGGCGAAGGTGCGATGAGGGATACAGACCTCATCGGACGGATAACCGCCCTCGAGCGGGAAGGCATTGGAGATTTCTGGTACCGCCTCTTCTCCTCCATGGCTGAAGGAAAGCCGCTGGTGAAGATATGCGGAATCACCAGGGAACGGGATGCCCGGCTCGCCGCGGAACTGGGTGCCCATGTACTTGGTTTCATATTTGCCGATTCACCCAGATGTGCGGATCCCGGACTTCCCGAAAGAATCACCGACCTCAAACAGCTCAAGGTGGCAGTCGTGGTGCATGGGGAAGAGGACCGGTCGATCGATAGCGCCGTGAACAGGCTTCTGTCGGAAGGATGCATAGATGCCCTGCAGTTTCATGGTGATGAGCACCCGGACAACTGCTACAGGGCGGCCTTTCCCTATTACAAGGCCCTGCGGATCGGGGGAGATGAGGATGTGGAGCGTATCGACTCCTTCCACTGCCCCCGGGTCCTGGTCGATGCCTTCGTTCCCGGAAAACCCGGGGGCACAGGGCAGAGGATATCGACAAAACTCATCGAGTCTGTCCGCAGGCTGCACCCTCTTTGGCTGGCAGGGGGCATCGGACCCGATAACGTTGCAGAGATTATCAGCTCCTTTGAGCCGGAACTCATCGACGCCTCGAGCAGGCTTGAATCCGAACCCGGGACCAAGGACTCTAGCATCATGGTACAATTCTTCAAGGAAATCGAAGGCATATGCAAGATCACCGGTTCTTATGGCATGGATACAGATACATGAACCCCATCGTAATGAGGAGAAGCAGGTGAAAGGGATATACAACGACTATTTCGGTGATTTCGGCGGTCGTTACGTTGCCGAGATACTGAGGACACCCCTCGATGAACTCGAGATAGCCTGGCGAGAGAGCATGGATAGCGATGCATACTGCTCAGAACTACAGGACCTTCTGGTCTCCTATGCGGGACGACCGACACCTCTTCTCTTTGCACAGAACGCAACCCACAGCTGCGGTGGCGCCCAAATCTATATCAAGCTCGAAGGCCTTGCAAACACGGGAGCCCACAAGATCAACAATGCGCTGGGCCAGGCGCTGCTCGCCAAGCGCATGGGTAAGGAAAGAATCATTGCTGAAACAGGAGCCGGCCAGCATGGTGTGGCGACCGCGGCTGCCTGCGCAAAGCTCGGCCTGAAGTGCCGTGTGTACATGGGTGAAATAGACATGTGGCGGCAGCGGCCCAACGTTTTCTGGATGGAGCTTTTCGGGGCCGAGGTCGTTCCCGTTGTTTCGGGCTCCAAAACGCTCAAGGATGCTATCAACGAGGCTCTCAGGGACTGGGCGGGAAGCTTCACATCCACCCACTACCTCATCGGTTCAGCCCTGGGGCCCTCACCCTACCCCGATATGGTCCGGGAGTTCCAGTCAGTCATTGGCAGAGAGGTTGAGGAGGAGATGGTAAGACTGGGCCTGGAAGTCGAGGCGCTCATCGCCTGCGTGGGCGGAGGGTCCAATGCAATCGGGTTCTTCGCGCCTTTTCTTGGCCGTGAGAAACCGCGCCTCGTCGGGGTTGAGGCTGGCGGCAGAGGCTCAGGCCCGGGAGAACACGCTGCGAGGATGGGGGGCTTCGGCAGACCCGGTATTGTACACGGCTACAAATCTCTGTTCCTGCTCGACGATGACGGGCAGGTCGGGAAAACACACTCCATATCGGCCGGTCTCGATTATCCAGGAATCGGTCCACAGCTCGCCAGATTGGGGCAGGATGGCCGTATCGAATTCACCAGTGCGAGCGACGATGAATCGCTTGCAGCGGTTCGGTTCTTTGCCTCCCATGAAGGCCTCATATTCGCCCTCGAATCAGCACATGCGGGAGCAGCGGCACTGGAAATGGCACCTGAACTGCCCGAAAACCGGGCGATTATTGTCCACATGTCCGGACGCGGAGACAAGGACCTCTTCATACTGGCAAAGCAGCTTGCCGGAAAAGGCTGGAGAGATTTTCTCCTGCAGGAAGGAAGAGAAGATGAAGCATAGGCTGATGACTCATATGGTGGCCTATTATCCCGATGGGGCCAGTTCAATGGAAGTCGCCGCTGCCATGATAGACGGAGGGAGTACCTATCTGGAGATACAGTTCCCCTTCAGCGACCCAACAGCAGACGGGCCTGCCATTCAGACTGCCTGTACACAAGCCCTTGAAAATGGATTCAAGGTCAGGCGCGGGTTCGAGCTTGTAAGCAGTATTCGTGCGATATCCGACACCCCCATCTTCATCATGTGCTACGGGAACACCCTGTTCCACAGCGGTGTTGAAGCCTTTATCGATAGCTGCGCGCAGCAGGGGGTACAGGGGCTCATCGTTCCTGACCTGCCCTTTGACTATGATGAAGACCTGTTCCGCCTGTCAGAGAAGTATGGTATGAGTGCCGTACCTGTGGTTGCTCCCACCATAGGGCCGCAGCGGCTGGAATCCATACTCCATTCTGAGCCACGCTTCCTGTACGCTGCGCTCAGAAAGGGTATAACGGGAAAGGTCACAGAGATAGGAGACGACAACATCGGGTTTTTACGAAGGATCAGCACTGCCACCGGTAAGAGGGAGATCAGGATTCTTGCAGGTTTCGGGATTTCTCATCGAGAGCAGATAGATCTTCTTGCACCCCATGTGCACGCCTCAATCGTGGGCTCAGCTTTTGTGCGAACAATCATGGAGAATAGGGGAAAGGGCGTCTATGCGGCAGTGAAACACAAGATGGAGGAGCTCATATAAACTCCTCATCGATCCAGGCCCGTATCTCGTCCCGCACCTCTCTGAAGTCCTGTAGTATTTCAGCATCACTTCCTTCCGTGCACGACGGGTCGCGAAAGCTCCGGTGAATCACCCTTCTTCCCGGGAAAAAGGGACAGGACTCACGCGCATTGTCACACACGGTTACAACTGTATCGAAGGTTTCTCCCTGAAACTCTTCAACCGTTTTAGAACGATGCCCGCTTGTATCGATACCGATATCGGCAAGTGCGCGCACTGCATAGGGATGCACGCGGGTCGCCTCGATACCGGCGCTGTATCCCCTGAAACTGTCACCGCGGAAGTGATTCAAGAGCCCCTCCGCCATCTGTGAACGGGCGGAATTGTGGGTGCAGATAAACAGTACCGATTGTTTCAAGCAACCTTCTCCTCTCTCTCCTTCTTTCGCCTGCAGTGCGGAAGATCAAGATGACACTCCTTGAAAAGATGGCAGGTTCTCTTGCTTATGGCAACGAGCATGAGCATGACAGGCACTTCAATGAGCACACCGACAACGGTCGCAAGGGCGGCACCCGAAGAGAGTCCGAAAAGCGTAGCTGCCGTTGCTATGGCCACCTCGAAATGATTCGATGCCCCGATCATTGATGCAGGAGCTGCATCATGATAGGAGAGCTTGAGCAGCTTGGAAAAAATGAAATAACCGAGTCCGAAGATAAACACGGTCTGTATAAATAGCGGAATAGCTATCCAGACTATGGTCAGCGGGTTTGCGATGATCACTTCACCCTTGAAGGAGAAGAGGAGAACGAGCGTCAGGAGCAGTGCCCCTATACTGACTGGTGTGAGCACATGGAGGAACTTCTTGTTAAACCAATCGAGCCCCTTGCTGGCCAGTATCCACTTCCGCGTGAAATATCCGGCAAGAAGGGGAAGCCCCACATAGACCGTGACGGAAAAGAGTATGGTACGCCAGGGAATAGGCATGGCATTGACGCCGAGCAGAAATCCTCCGAGCGGGGCGTACAGGACAAGCATGGTCAGCGAGTTTATGGCCACCATGACGAGCGTCAGCCCGTCATTTCCCTTTGCCAGATAGCTCCACATAAGCACCATGGCGGTACAGGGCGCAATGCCGAGTAGAATGGCCCCCGAAACATAACTCCGCCAGAGCTCTACCTCCTGCCCTGTTTTCAGGATTTCAGTGCCGGGAATGAATCGTCTGAATAGAACACCCAGGAAAAGTGTTGCGATGAGATACATGGTGAAGGGCTTGATTGCCCAGTTGATTACAAGCGTCATGCCGACCGGCTTCGGGGACCTGGCTGCCCTGATAACCTCTGCAAAATCGATCTTCACCATGATCGGATACATCATGAAGAAGAGGCAGATGGCAATTGGTATCGATACCTGATATACGGACATTGAATCGAGACGTGTAGCCACACCCGGCGCGGTCTTGCCGAGCAGTATGCCTGCACCAATGCACATAAACACCCAGAGCGGTAAATACTTCTCGAATATGGAAAGCCTTCTCTCCTCCTGCATCGATTAAGCCTCCTCATCACCAAAAGGTGTGTGTATCTGTGCAGAAAAATAGAATGATAGACCATGGATGTCAACGAAAAGGGAGGCTTATGCGGGGAGCACCTTCTCAAGCCCTCCAATGAGGCCCTGCACATACAGATTGTAATCATCGATTTCAGAACGGGGGAGGCGGAATCCGATAGCCCCCTCATGGCCGCCTCCGTTCTCTATGGAGAAGAGCGTGAGCATCTCCCGCAAATCGTACTTCTTGTATGCCTGGCTCCTCCGCATGCGGAACTGTATAAGGTCTGAAAGCCCGGGTTTATCGTAATAGGAAACGAGACTCAGTCTGCCGCTTTCCTCAGCAAGTTCATTTGCAACCGCCCGTACAACATTTACCACCGTTTGCTCGTCTACATTGCGAAAGAGTTTTTCCGTATCGCCCTCGTCGAGTGCGACCCAGCCGATGGACTGGGAAAACTGCTTCCGGTCCATAAAGTATCGATAACTGTGGTCTTCCTTTGTCGAGAGTCGGTGCAATTCCTTAAAGATTTCGTCCATGTTCTTGAAGTTTGATTCTTTGACCGTCTCCTCAGCGAGGAGGTTGTTGAGCATAGAACTGAAAATGTGGTATAACTTCTTCTCCCGCCGTGATTTAAGAAACTGACCCATGTTGGTATCACCGATAATTCCGGTGAGTATGGCAAGTATGACATTGCGGGAAAGGACCTCGTTGATCTGGAATTGATCAACAAGTCCCCGTCGGTTCCTCATTTTAAGAGCGAGATGTCCAACGAGCTCGCTCGAGGAGGTGGCATCGGTAACCAGACAGTAGCCCTGATCACCAATATAGGTCGAGTCGGCACCGATATGGTGATCGATTTCGATCTTTAGTACCGCCGGGTCTTCAAAGAGCTTCTCAATCATGCGGTTGCGCTCAATCATGGAAGGTTTCGGCGTATCGCATATGACTATTGTGTCAATGCTGTCTTCAAAGCTCTCGCATGCATCGACGAGGGTGATTGAATTGTATCGGCAGATATTAAAAAGATACTGAAAGTGTTCGTGCACCTTCTCACCGAGACAGATCTCGGCATCCTTGTACATTTTTCCAAGAAGGAGTGAGAAGGCAACCATAGAGGCAATGCAGTCTTCATCGGGATTGCGGTGACCCAGAAGCAGGAATTTATTCCTCGTAAGCATGGCGTCAATGATATTTTCGATAACCCTGTTCTTTTCATAAATAGTGGTGATAGGAACTTTCTTCATGTATGGTCCCTCCATCGATGAAAGCACTCACATGCGCAATACCAGGACTGCCCGACCTAGCTGTCTGCGGCACAGACAACTCTGTTTCTGCCAAGCTCCTTCGCCCTGTACAGTGCCTCATCTGCCTTTTTCATCAGAGCGGGCAGGTTATTCGCGTGGGTTGGGAAAGCTGCTATGCCCTGCGAAGTGGTTACCCGGGTCAGTGTGCCGCCACGATGCTGCAGCGTCTCGACCTGCTCCATCTCATCACAGACCATCTGCGCTAGGCTTCTCGCTTTCTCGATTCCCGTGTGCGGCAGGAGAATGGTGAACTCATCACCGCCGTAGCGGGCCAGGATATCCCTCTCTCTGAGATGCCTCTTAAAAATCTCGACCGCTGAGAGGAGAATCTCGTCGCCCACTTCATGACCATAGGCATCGTTGATCGACCTGAAGTGGTCCAGGTCGACCATAACGACAGAGAGCGGGCTTCCACCTTCCCTTGCTCGGTGTATCTGATTCTCCAGAGCATCATCGAGGAAGTGGCGGTTGTATACGCCGGTCAGCTCATCGGTTATTGCACGTTTGCGGGCCCTTTTCCCCCACACCACCATGTCGGAGAGGAACTCACCGGTGCTGCGTAAACGGCGTGTCGTAATATTTGACATCCTGTACATGATCTTTATGGCAAGCGACGGCGAATCCTTTATGAGTCTGTAGAAATCCCTACCCATGAGCGCGTAGAGGCTGCTCTGCTCACTGGCGTAACAGGTGGCAGAGCGGGGAGCATTCTCGAAAATGGACATTTCTCCAAAAAAATCTCCAGGCAAAAACTCGGTGATGTCCTTTTCCCGGCCGTCATGCAGTGTGATTGCAACCCGTATCTTCCCGGAACGGACGATGTAGAGCTCATGGCCCTCATCCCCCTGCCTGAACAGCGTTCCGGCCTCATCGACATGGATTGTACGAAGAAACTCTATTATAGATTCAATCTCTTCATCGCCGAGAAGGGAGAAGAGCTCAACCTGTTTCAGGAATTCAACAGCTTCTCGCGCCATCTAGCGTACCTCCACCGCGTCGCCGGCATGGAGAACACAATTACCGCCGGCTTCCTGCGCCATGAACATCAGTTCAAAGGCACTCTGTATCAGTTCCATATTCGTTTTGCCATCACGGGAATAGAGGGCAACCCCTGTACTTACGGTTATGGGTTCGTACGCTTCTCCCACCAGTTTCCCCATGTCGATTGAACCCATCGCCTTTCCGATGTCCCGTGCCAGATTCCGGGACCGTTCAATCCCTGCAGCCGGCAGAATGACCGCAAATTCATCTCCCCTGTACCGTGCAGCCAACCCTTCACTGCCTGCCGCATCGAGCAGTGTCTGCGCCATGACCCGCAATACTCGGTCTCCCGTTTCATGTCCGAATCGATCGTTGATATGTTTGAATCTGTCCGGCTTTACCATGATGAGTGCTGTTCCTTCTCCATATCCGGATAGAAGTTCGGAGAAATCCTCCTCGAGGTAGGTGCGGTTGTACAGGCCTGTCAGCTTATCGGTGTGCAGCTGTCTCCGCAGGTCCTGTACCCAGGGTGCATTCTCAGAGATGAGCTTGTTCGTATCACGGATACGCCGGGCAATAACAACGAGCAGGCTGTGAAGCACGGGAGCGAATATTTTCGCGTGCCTCCGAAGCAGGTCTTCGAGCAGAAAGTCCTTGCCTGGAAACTGGAGAAGCACTGTTTCTGTTAGTGCAGTCGCCACTGTGGACCTGGAAGCTTCATCGAACAGTTCGAGGTCACCGAAGGTTTCACCGGCTATGAAACGCGCGATGTCCCTGTCTCCCTCAGCATGATGCTTGGTGATGAGCACCTCGCCGTTCTTGATGACAAAGAGTTCCTCCCCCCGGCTGTTATCATCGAAAATGACTTCACCCGTGCCATATTTGTAATACCTGCTGTAACGGGCCACTGTATCCAGCGCTCTCTGTGAAAGCTCGGAAAAAATAGGTACCTGTTTGAGCAGTTCAGCTTTACCCGGCATATATGCCCCCGCATTCCATGTATGATACTAATATAGCGCGATTTGCCAGAAAGTTACGAAAGTACCAGAGCGACAGTCACTTTATTATTTATGTAACCGCCTCAAGTTGCAAGAACTTTTCCACAGCAGCAGGGTGGCCGGAACAGTGTTTCCTGTTGTCAGGTAAGAATACTCATAGTATGCTTAGGTGTCATGAGCAGCCTTGTGTGGATTGAACTCGACAGGGAAGCCCCTGACCACAATGTACGTGAACTGAAGGCCTGTGCAGGCGATGGTGTACAGTTCTGTGCTGTGGTGAAATCCAACGCCTATGGCCACGGTGTGGCTCAGATGGTGAAGCTCCTTCCCTCGTCCGACTGGTTTGCCGTAAACTCACTCGATGAGGGACTCGAACTCAGGGAGCTGGGGGTTCAGAAACCGGTGCTCCTGCTCGGCCATGTACCGCTGAACCGCCTGCGCGAGGCTGTGGAGTCAGACCTCCGCCTCACGGTATACAACCGTGAAACCATCGATGCACTTGCGAAGCTGCACGATGAAAAACCCGCACGGGTGCACCTGAAAGTGGAAACAGGAACGGGACGGCAGGGGATCCAGGTCGAGGAAATCGGCAGCTTTGTCGAAGGGATAGTGAGGGCAGAGGGGGTTAAACTCGAAGGCCTTTCAACACATTTTGCCAATATAGAAGACACGCTCAATCACGAATATTCAGAGCATCAGCTCTCACTCTTTCACCGGGCACTTCAAATCCTCGACAGCATGAAACTCACCCTTCCCATCGTACACACCGCATGCACGGCAGCGAGCATTCTCTTTCCCCAGACACACTTCAACATGCTTCGCGCAGGCATCGGCATATACGGCCTCTGGCCCTCAAGAGAGACCTTTATCTCGGCAAAAATGGGAGCGGGCAGCGTACCCGATCTGCGCCCTGTCCTGACCTGGAAAACGAAAATTGCGCAGATCAAGGTCCTGCACGAGGGAAGTTATATTGGATACGGCTGCTCCTACAGAGCGACGAGGCGCACAACCATGGCTGTCCTTCCCATCGGATATGCCGACGGGTATGATCGGAGGCTGGGGAACAACGCCTATGTCCTCGTACATGGAAAACGGGCCCCGGTCATCGGGAGGGTATGCATGAACCTCACCATGATCGACATTACCGACATCGAGGGCGTGGGCCTAGAGGACGAGGTGGTTCTTCTGGGGACCTGTGAAAAAGAGACTATCTCTGCAGAGACCATGGCAGGATGGGCCGGCACGATCAACTACGAGATCGTAACCCGGATAAACCCTTTCCTGGAAAGACGCATCATTTAAGTAAAATAAAGATCAACGAGTGATCTGTTCACACCCGGCGCTCCGAACAGCGGCAGGTTTCGGGTGCGCATGGTGTTGTCGAGGTCCTGCACATCCTCTCTCGATATCTCCCTGATCTCTCCGATTGCCAGCGCCGCAACAAGAGATTGAGACGTCACTTCAAGTATCTCGATGAGTTCGAGGGTTCGGTATATGCCCTCGGGGCTCATGATGACCAGTCCGTGATTTTCCATGAGAAAGGCATTGTATTTTCTGAGATAGGGCAGGAAATTATCGGCCAGTTTCTGCGTGAGCGGCTCTCCGTAGGGAACCACCGGGACCGGTCCTACTTCAGTGGATGTTTCGGGGAAGGTCGGCCGCATGAGCCAGTTGTTACCCTCAGCGATGGCAAAGGCATTGGTGTAGGGAGGGTGGCAGTGTATCACCGATGAAATATCCGGCCGTTGCCCAAAGAAGTTCAGGTACATGGGCGTTTCACCGGTGGGTTTTCGCTCACCTTCAATCCTCTTTCCTTCGAGATCGATGAATACCAGGTCCTCTATCCTGATATCTCCCTTGTTCAGTTTGGTAGGGGTAATGAGGATCAGGTCTTCCTCCAGGCGCCATGCCAGATTCCCACCATGACTGGTTACATACATGTTTTCACTGAGTCTCCTGCACACCTGCAGAAACTCCTTCATCTGATGTTCATACTTTTCAGCGTAACTCATTGTTCTCCCTTTTCGTTCGCTATTCGTTTAAGAAAATCCTCCTCATACACCAGGGCAGTCCCAAGCTTTCGAGCTTTTTCATACTTGCCTCCAGGATTCTCCCCCACGAGCAGATGGGAAGTGCTCCCAGTCACGCTCGAGACGACCCTGCCTCCGCGTCGTTTCACCTCTTCCATGGCCCTGTCCCGGGGTTTGAAATGGCTGAAGCTACCCGTCACACACCAGACCTGGCCATGAAATATCTGGGAAACGTCATCCTTCTCGCGGGATGTCGTCAGGCGAAAGGTCAGCCCAGCCTTACGCAGCCGATCGATCATGTCAAGGATAAATGGGTCCCTCAGCTGATCGATGAGCTTCTGTGCTGTCTTGGGACCAATCCCCTGAATCCGGGTGAAGAGTTCAGGGTCCTGCCGGTGGGATGCTTCGATGAGTTTGTCGATCGAATCATACCCTCCCTCGATAAGAAGCTCCACTATCTTCGGCCCGACCTCGTCAAGTCCCAGCGCTGTGAGAACCACGACGAAGGGCTGCTGCCTACTCTTCTCTATTCCTTCCCGCAGCAACATCACCTTTTTCTCGCCGAATCCCTCCACATCGATGAGGCGGTCGGGGTCAAAAGTGTAGATGTCCGGTATGTCTTTGATGAGCCCCATGTCGAGCAGTGCCCTGATCGTCTCAGAACCGAGGTTTGAGATATCCATCTGCCCTCTGGCGGCAAAAAAGGTGATTCTGCCGAAAACCCGGGCGGGACAGCCCAGGTTTGGACAGAAATGATGTGCTCCGTCACGCACAAGGCGGGTGGAGCACACAGGGCAGTTGTCGGGAAGCACAAAGGCCCCATTCCCTGCATCATTCTTCTCCAGCACATCTTCAACCGCCGGTATCACGTCGCCCCGCTTGCTCACACTGACCCGATCACCTATGGCTGCATCGAGACCGAGTATATAATCCTGATTGTGGAGCGTCACGTTACTCACCGTACTCCCGGCAATCCAGACCGGCGCTATGCGTGCCACCGGTGTTATTCTGCCCGTACGTCCCACCTGCACCTCAATATTCTCGATCGTCGATACCGCTTGCGGCGCCTCAAACTTGTACGCCATGGCCCACCTTGGGTGATGCGCAGTGAAGCCCATACGTTCCCGCTGTGCATACTCGTTAACCTTCACCACATAGCCGTCAATCTCATAGGGAAGAAGTTCTCTCCTCTCCAGCTGTTCCTGAATAAAGGAGGGAAGCCCTTTGACATCCCCCCGCAACCATGCATGATCCTTGAATATAGAATCATAGCTGGTCTGTAAGAAGTCTCGAGAAAAGAATCCTATATTATCACTGATCAAGAAACCCAGGCCCGAGAGCCGGTGCAGCACATGGATATGTTCCTGCGTATCAGATTCAGCATTCAGCCCCTCATACACGAAGGACCTGAGGGGTATGGCGGCAACTTCCATGCTGCGCTTTCTCCTTAGATTTCCTGCAGCAAAATTCCTCGGGTTGGCATAGATATTTCCCGTTGCCTCGTTGAATTTTTCAAAATCGAGCTTCTCGATGTAGATCTCACCGCGGAATACCGAAGTAACCGGTTCGCGGAGCCGGAGTGGGATATCACGGATAGTCCGTACGTTCTCCGTTATATCGTTACCCACATAGCCGTCACCGCGCGTGACGGCTCTCACGAGCAGCCCTTCCCGGTAGTGGAGCACTATAGTGGAACCGTCCACCTTCTCCTCAACTACAAAGGAGAGTGTACCCCCCCCATCCCTTTCAGCCTTCCCAATCCATTCCTCAAGGTCATCGGTGGTGTAGACCTTTTCGAGACTGAGCATGGGAGTCGGGTGTGCCACTTCCGGAAAATCGTTGTCCAGGTCAGAGCCGACTCGTTTGGTTGGACTGTCGGGAGACGCAAATTCGGGGTAGTGTCGCTCCAGTTCTTGGAGCTCATCGAACAGCACGTCATACTCTCCGTCGCCTATTTCGGGCTGCGCATCTCTGTAGTAGAGGTCCTGATTCCTCGTCACCTCCGCCAGAAGGTAGGCCATTCTCTCCTTAGCCTGCTTCCTCTCCATTGATTGTCTCCCGGTACCTCCCCCCATAATATATAAAGTAGCTGTCGAGTTTTCAACTGGTCATGAACTGAAGTCGAAACAAAGCTGTGGCAACTTTCTTACAGGAAGCATCGTACAGGTGCGGACAGTTTACCCCGTACAGCGATTCGCGAAGACAATGTCCTACAGCCGTGGACGCTGCACGGAGAAGTAGAAGGTGGTTCCCCCGCCCTGCCTGCTCTCGATCCACACAGTGCCGTTCAGAAGCTGTACTGCCTTCTTCACGAATGCAAGACCGATTCCGTGGCCGCCGGAGACCTCCCTTCCTTCACCCCGTTCGTATAAATTGAAAACCTTCCGCTGCTCCTCATCGGAAAGTCCGGGGCCGTTGTCCCGCACAAAGAAGTGATAGGCATACTCCTCCCTGTGCACGCCTATTTCGATGATCAGTCTGGGAAGTGTGTCGTGTGCATATTTGAGACTGTTCTGAATGAGGTTGAGCAGGATATGATGAAAAAGATGACGGTCATAGCGTATGACGGGCATGCGTTTCGGGTGAAGCACCTTTGCATTTCTCTCCTCGATTTCTCCACTGAGAAGTGTGAGCACCTCATGCAGTATACCGAGCGGATTAAACTCATCAATAACTATCTTACTGTGCTGCAGCCTGCCGTATTCGAGCAGCCGCCGTACGAACTGGAGCATATCCCTGCTGTTTTCCTCGATTCTCTGCAGATACCCCCGCAGTGTGTTCCCTTTACTCAACTGCTCTCCCATTTCAGACCGTATGAGGCCGGTGTACCCCTCGATTGAGGCGAGCGGAGTTTGCAGGTCGTGGGAGACCATGTGTACAAACTCCTCCATTTCACGGTTCAGCAGGCGGAGCTCACGGTTGCTCTCTTCGAGGTTGCTGTGTATCCTGGAGTTTTCGATTGATATTGCAGCGAGCTGAGATATAGCTGTGAGCATAGCCACATCCTTCTGGTCGAAGGGGCTTCCCTGTTTGTTGATTCCCTCCAGTACACCGAGCATGTGGCTTTTCTTCATGATCGGAACACAGACAAGGGATTTCGTCTCCACACCGGTTATCCGATCGATACCAGAATAGAATCGCTCGTCATGGGCCACATCATCCACGACAAGAGGCGTCCCCTGGCTGTATACCCAGCCTGCAATGCCCTTTCCCCGGGGGATAGCGAGTCCCATGATATCATGTGCCCCTGCCCCCGATGCTGCATAGAAGACAAGCGAATCCTTCACCTCATCGTACAGGATGACCGAGCTCGCCTCACAGCAGAGCACCTCCTTTACCCTGCTCATCACACGGCCTATCACGTTTTCGAGATCGAGCGTTGAGGAGAACTCCCTACCGATTTGGTTGAGAAGGTCAAGCTCCTCCAGGCTCATGTCCCGCTTCTCATCATTTCTGTCCATGAAGTACACCCTCACGGTTGCTGATATGCTCCCGTATCACTCTAAACGATACACAAAATGGATTATTTGTCAATATCCCGGCTTCAGTTCCAGGGGATGGAGGAGCTGAAAAATAATCGGGCAGGAAAGAGTGCTCCCCCCCTGCCCTGATGGTGAGTCTCAACTATTCCCTGATCAGGAAGGGACCTTCGGAAGGTCCTTGAGTGCCTGCTCGATTTTTTCCTGTGGGTACTCGTAATCATGCAGCTTGCCTGCCAGGTATGCTTCATAGGCACTCATGTCGAAGTGACCGTGGCCGCTGCAGTTGAAGAGTATGGTCTTCTTTTCTCCCGTCTCCTTGCACTTCAGAGCTTCTATGATAGTTGTCCTGATCGCGTGGTCGGTTTCAGGCGCTGCGATGATCCCCTCGTTCTTCGCAAAGGTGATGCCTGCCTCGAAGGTTTCGAGCTGATGTATGGCCACTGCCTCGACCAGTCCGATGTTCAGCAGATGGCAGACGATGGGCGCCATGCCGTGATAGCGCAAACCCCCCGCATGCACGGGCGGTGGGATAAAACCGTGCCCCAAGGTAAACATCTTCAACAGGGGTGTGAGTCCTGCCTCATCACCGAAATCGTAGGCGTAGGGCCCTCTTGTCAGAGTGGGGCAGCTCGCAGGTTCCACGTTGACGACACGCAGGTCCGGCTTCTTGCCATCGATCTTGTCCTTCAGGAAGGGCAGGAATAGCCCCGCAAAATTCGAACCTCCTCCCACACAGCCGACCAGAATGTCGGGATAGTCGCCGATATCCTCGAGCACGGCCTTTGCCTCGAGACCGACAACGGTCTGATGCAGCAGCACATGGTTGAGAACGCTCCCGAGAGAATAATGGGTATCTTCGCGGGACACGGCATCCTCTACAGCCTCTGAAATGGCAAGCCCGAGGCTTCCGGGGCAGTCAGGATCACGCTCGAGCATGCTCCTTCCGGCATTCGTGTCCGGTGAAGGCGACGGAACGCACTCCGCACCCCATGTCTGCATCATGACCCGGCGATAGGGCTTTTGATTGTAGGAAATACGTACCATATACACCTTGATATCAACATTGAAACATGCGCCAGCAAAGGCAAGAGAGCTTCCCCACTGACCTGCACCTGTTTCTGTGGAAATCCGCTTGATCCCCTCCTTCATGCTGTAGTAGACCTGCGGTACAGAGGTATTGGGCTTGTGGCTGCCGGGAGGGCTTGTCCCCTCGTACTTGTAGTAGATCTTGGCCGGGGTATCGAGGGCCTTCTCGAGCCTGCGGGCCCTGAACAGAGTCGTGGGGCGCCACAGCTTGTAGATATCGAGCACCTCCTCGGGAATCTCGATGAATCGCTCCTGACTCACCTCCTGCTTAATGAGCTCCATGGGAAACAGGGGAGCCAGATCCTCCGGTCCGAGGGGCTGTCCTGTTCCCGGATGGAGTGGCGGGGGCAGGGGCTCAGGAAGGTCCGCCTGAATGTTGTACCACTTCGTTGGTAAATCCTTTTCGTCCAGAACATACTTTGTTCTTTCCATTGCACTCTCCTTCAATAAAGATTTATATACACCCTCAAAAATGTGTGCCTCTTTCCAGATGGTGCGCCCTGCCGGGCGCACAATTTAAAAAAGCCGCGGGATGTGTATCCCACGGCCTCTAGTACACAAAAAAACCGTGGGCTTCTCCCGGTGGAGAAGTCCACGGTGCAGTTCTTCGAACCGGATGGACCACTCCTACCGGGAGCCGGTCCACCACCACCAATCAACCACGATGTTAAACAGTGCTGACTTCATGTATCGAACAGCCCTTGTATAGGATTGAAACTATTCTTAGTATGTATACTCTTTTTTGTCAACCATATTTTTTCAGCTTTTTTCCATCCCCCTTCCTGTCCAGATCTTGAGTATCGAAGGATAACTGATCATTCTCAGCAGTCAGGTTTTTTCCGCGCCCGCCATAACGCGTCGCTGCTCGAGATACTTGGATATGATAGCTGTAGATACGATAATCACCCCGAACACGGTAAAGATCCACCAGTAGTTGATTCTCAAAAAGATAAGCCCGTTCTCGATAATTGAGATAACCAGGGCACCCCAGAATATACCCATCATACTCCCTATACCGCCGGTAAGTGCCGTCCCGCCAACCACGGAAGCGGCAATGGCTTTGAGCTCCCATCCGTCACCTGCACGGGCTGAAAAGGTGCTCGCCCTGTACATCTGCATGACAGCCACAAAGGCGACTGCAGTGCCCACAACCATGAAGCAGATGATCTTGATGCGGTCAGTATTGATTCCCATGGCCCGTGCAGCCATCTTGTTGTCGCCGGTGGTGAAGATCCAGTTGCCGAACTTGTGAAAGTGCATGACCAGGGCAATAATGAGCGCGATCAGGAGAAACCATAGGAACTGCGCAGGGATGAGGTTGCCAATGGAACCGGTAATTGCCTTGTACATGATCGGGTTCTGCTCCAGGTCCATGCCTGCCTGCAGGCCCCCCGACCACATCAGCGTCACACCCCGCCACAACAGCATTGTTCCCAGTGTGGTGATGAATGAGGGTATCTTTGCCTTCACGGTGATGATACCGTTGATAAAACCAACGACGCCGCCGATGCAGAGAACCAGTATGAATGTAAGCAGTATATGCACACCCGCATTGTACAGCACGTAGAAGTTCCAGCTTGAAAACACGAGTATCGAGCCAACCGAGAGATCGAACTCGCCGGCAATCATGAGCATGCCCACCACGATTGCCACGATATTGAACTCCGCACCAATGGACATGAATATCTGCATGTTTTCCCCGCTGCTGAACCGGTGACCGGGCGAGAATACGGCAAACACGATGAATAGCAGTACGAAAATAATAAACACGCTCAGGGCGCGCATCCGTAACAGGGCGCTTCCCAATTTATTTTTCCTCGAAGCTTTTTCTGCCATATACTCCTTCCCTCTTCATACATTGTTCCTTCAGGGGATCACATCTTCTCCAGCGTGCCGCTCACGATCAGCTCAATGAGATGATCGATATTCGTATCTTCCTTCTTCACATCGGCCAACGCCTCGCCGTGTGATAGTATGAAAAACCGGTCGGCCACCTGGAAAACATGAAATATATTATGCGTGATAAAAATGACCGAGATGCCCTGGGCCTTGAGCTGCTGTGTGAAACCAAGTACCTGCTGCGACTCCTTGACGGAAAGCGCGATGATTGGCTCATCGAGTATGACCAGCTTTGCCTCAAAGTAGAGCACACGGGCAATTGCCACTCCCTGCCGCTGTCCGCCGGAGAGGGCCTCAACCACCGCTTCCGGATCCTTGATGCGGAGCCCCAGTTTGGTGATTGCGCCCATGCTCTCCTCATCCATCTTCTTCCGGTCCATAAAACCGAGACCCCTGGTGGGTTCCCTTCCCATGAATACGTTCCGGGCGATGGAAACGTGGGGCGCGAGGGCCTGCTCCTGATACACAGTTTCTATACCAAGCCGCTTTGCATCCTTCGGACTGTTGAAGTTTACCCGGTTTCCCTCAAAGAAGATCTCCCCTTTATCAGCGCGGTGGAAGCCCGACAGTACCTTGATCAGCGTGGATTTTCCCGCACCGTTGTCACCCACCAGACCGACTATCTCAGCTTGGTTCACATGAAAGTCAATATTCCTCAAGGCGCATACCTTGCCGAACCACTTGTCGATATCGACCATCCTGACAATCGGAGCATCCTTTTTCGCACTTTTTATTGACGCCTTCTTTGCAGCAGGGAATTTTTGATCACTCATTTCATTCTCCTGAAAACCGTTTATTTGCCGCTTACGCGGGCCGCGGCAACGTTGAGTACCGCAAATATGATGATAGCCGCACCGATAAAGGCACTGATACCGAAGGGAGGCGCACCCATGAGTATGAGGCCATTTTCGATTATATGTATGGTGAGCGTTCCCAGGAATATACCCGGTATGCTCCCGATGCCGCCGCTGAGCACTGTTCCCCCCACAACTGAGGAAGCAATCGCCTTGAGTTCGAAACCGACACCCTGATTTGCGGCAAAGGATTCGATACGTATATTCTGCATCATGCCCATGAAAGCGCACAGGAAGCCGACGATCATGTAACAGGTGATTTTAACTCCGTCCGTGTTTACGCCCATTGCACGGGCTGCGGTCACATTATCGCCGGTCACATAGACCCAGTTGCCGAACTTATTGAAGTGAAGAAGAAAACCGAGGACGATTGCGAAGAACAGAAGCCAGAGTATCTGAACCGGGATCACACCGAACACACTCCCCACAAACATCTTTTCGATCCATGATCCGAAATCGAGCCATGCACGTATACCGATAGGCATCATGCGCGAGGCCGCATAGACGAGCCCGCGCCAGAAGAGCATGGTGCCCAGCGTCACGATGAAGGAGGGGAGCTTCGTCTTTGTGACTATCATACCGTTCAGGAATCCGACGAGCGCACCCGCGAAGAAGGTCACGAGCAGGCAGAATATGAGTGGAGTTCCCCAGCTGAGTAGTTTAACAAACACAAAGGAGCTGAGTGGTATGGTTGATGCAACGGAGAGATCGAACTCCCCTGCGATCATGAGCAACCCGACACCGAGGGCGACGAGTCCCAGGTCTGGTGCGAGCCGTGTCATTGCTGTAAGATTTGCCGCCTTGAAGAAGCTGTGGTCGGCGGAAAATATACCGAAAAAGATGAGCAGTGCAATAAAAACGACAAGCGTAAATGATGCCCTGAAAGAAAAAAAACGATTAAAAAAACGTTGCATGAAATAACCATTCCTTTCCCCGGATAGGGTTTTTGGAAATATCCTCCTGCTACTCAACCACTCATCGAGTGTCCACGAATAGGCCGCAGTGCTCCTGCACACATAACCCGCTAAAAACTGCGGTTGAAAATCGGGCCCCGAGCCGTGAGACTCGGGGCCAGTGCAGTTGGAATCAATGACTATTTCATCGTTACCGTTACCTGATGTGTTTCGGTGACAGTTTCTTGATCAGTTCGATGTTGTCCTTGGTGATGAGGTAACCGCCGGTGTCGATCTGAGGTGCAAATCCGTAATTCTTCATCAGATAGAGCACATACACCGAGAAGTAGCCCTGCAGGTACTGCTGCTGATCGATCGAGGCGACCATGTAGTTGGTCTCGAGGCCGGTCAGCGTACCCGGTGCGGCATCGAATCCGCCGGCAAGGACCTGTCCCGGTTTCTTCCTGGCGTTCTTCAGTGCCGAGGTGATTCTGTCGGTTGTGATGCCGCCAAGACCGAAGAGACAGTCGATGTCAGGATTCGCAATCACATAGGAGGTGATTCTCGACTCTGCGGTGGTCATTTCCAGTGTTGCGTCGACTATTTCTATGTCTCCCTTTACGCCATATTCTATCATTGCATCCTTGATTCCCGAACTCCTGACGACACCGTAGTTGGCACCGGGAACCTCTACCGCTGCGGCGACCTTGAGGTTCGACATGTTCTTGCCCGATTTCTTGGCAGCCTCCAATACCGCACGTCCGATCATCAATCCGGCACGCCGTTCGTTCTGCCCGATGTAGGCGAGCCTGGCATTGCCAGCCGATCCCTGCTCATCATCGTTGTTGGTGCCGATGACGAGGATGCCCTTGGCGATGGCATCGGCAACGGGCTTGTCCCACATCGTGTTGTTATTGATAACAAGCGCTATTCCATCGGGCCTCATTGCCACTGCTTCCTGAAATCGTTTCTGCTGGAGCTGGAGATCAGAACCCGCGAGATCGATGTCAGCCCTGCAGCCAAGCTCGTTGGCAGCATCTCTCATCCCCTGCTGGAAGACTGCCCAGAAGGGGTCGTTGCCGCCGTGTGTGACAAGGCGAAAGTACATCCCCTTGCCCGGTTTGTCATCCTTTGCAAAGAGCATGCTTGGAACCATGACTGTAAAGCAGAAAAGGGTCACAAGCGCGATGACCATTAACTTTTTGTTCTTCATCGTTGAATCTCCTTTCTATTGAAATTAGCCATAATTCCCCCCATGCCTTTGTATACCATGCATTTTTTTTTGTCAAGCTAAAAAACGCCAGTATGTTGCCGCCGGGCATCACTGGAGGCGTATACAAACTTGTGTGGTTGCTGACAGGTACCCCCCCAGAAGGTTATGAGGGGCTTCCCCAGACTTCCCGTACGATTATATCTACGGGATTGGCATCGAATTGAAAACAGGAAAGCCTTTCCCCTATTTTCGCGAGGGCATCACCCGTTAAAAGCTCCTGAATCTTCCGGGTGATATCATCTGTTTCAAGCACTCCGACGAGCTCGGGCAGTATCTCTGCATTCATGTATATGTTTGGGAGTGCGGTGAGAGGATAGCGTTTGATGTAGGATTTTATGGCCATGCGAACCAGCAGTTTACCCGCAAGGGGAATCAACTTCACCATGTTGGCAGCTCCCTCGATCGGTACGATCTCGGGCTTGTTTGCCGGTGCAACAACCAGTGCGGGGATACCTCGGTAGGCAAGCTGTAAGGTGTTGGTGCCAGGAATTGAGACGGCAAAATCAACACCCCTTCCCCAGAGGTCGAGCTGCCCTTCGAGTATGGCGACTCGCTTACCCGAAGGAAGATGGATACTCTGCTGCCCGTCCTCTCTGTGCAGTGTGCCGGTTATGCTGTCCACACCCTTGATCTTCCCGCCGATGGCGAGGCTCTCCTCAATGAGCTCATAGGAGATGAAGGGTGATTTGAGAAGGAAGGATTTAAGACCACTCACCCGGTCAGTCAGGTCGTCGATGACTTTCAGAAAAGGGGGTATCAGGTATTTGGTCATATACTCACGCGAACCGGGGAGAAAAACGATCATTCGCTCACTTTTACCTATGCCGAGCTCTCTGCGTACCACGTTCCTTTCCCTGAGGTGCTTGAGGGAACTGTACACAAGGTCCCCGGTGATGACGAGCTTTTCTTCCGGCACACCGCGGCTGAGATACCTGTCCTTCACGAAACTGTTCCGGACGAAAATGGTTTTATACTGTTTTTCCCATCCCGGGTTATGAGAATAGGCATAGAGCTGATGCCTTCCCCTTATCCTCTTCCTGAAGAGGACGGGGTGTATGAGGTTGCCTCCAAGTGAAAAGATGATGCCCTCCCGCGTAAAGTTGTATCTCCTCTTTCCAATACCGGTCAGGAGCATCCTCATATATGCACGCTTTTCAACAATCTGCTCGATACCATCAATACTGCGTCCCACTCTGTGCTCAGTTCCTGACCCAAACTGACAGGGATGCATGATGAGTATCACTCGATACGTATCAGCAATGTCAGCTCTTGCCCGCACAGCCTCCACAAAAGGCTTCACCCAGGTGGAAACCTCACCGGGACCGTTGGAA
>CBFDDP010000001.1:0-82683 GCA_965603595.1 uncultured bacterium | reverse complement strand
GGCCGCCGAAACACCGAGCACTCCTGAGGCGAGTACCGACCTGTTTTTCAGTTTCACACCGACAAACGTGGCTTCTGTGGTCATGTGGATGTACCTCTCCCCATACGTACTGAACTGGATTTCTGTGTGCTCATGAATGCAGTTATGCGTGGTTTGCTAGAGAAACTAAAAGTGTAAAAAAAAAGCTCTCTTCTCAATTGAGAAGAGAGCACCCTTCGCGGTAAAAGTCCGGGCAATCGACGCCGTTGTCCGTACGTTCTATTCATTAAAGTCAAAGTATATCAGCAGGAGAAATTAGTGTCAAGAATTATTTCAGAAATTCAGCTCCAAATTTTCACATTTTTTAAAAATACCGATCTCATGTACAGTAACAGTATGTAGCTATGATCCCCCCAGACTGCATTTCCGGCGCACCTGCCCTGTAAATGATCTTGACATTCACCCTCGCGGTGATAAAATGGTGTGCCTACAAGTGGGATTGGAAATGTGTCCTTAGAAAAACGTGATAAAAATCTTGGCCTCTACTTTTTCATTCCTGCAGGCGTCATCATCGTCGGGATCATAATCTATCCGCTCGTTTTTTCTCTGATCACCAGCTTCACCACCTACGGATTCCTCAACCCCTTCTTCAACATGTTCGTCTGGTTCGACAATTACGGTGCCATCTTTCGCGACATCTACTTCTGGAACTCCCTGTACGTGATCATGAAGTTCGTGGTTGTCGTGGTGAGCCTCGAGTTCATCCTGGGATTCGGTGTGGCCATTCTCCTCAACCGGAACATCAAGGCCAAGGGTGTGTTCTACACCATACTTACCATACCCATGGTCATGGCGCCCGTGGCAGTGGCTCTGATCTGGCGTGTATTTCTGCATCCCGAGCTGGGGATCGCGAACTACTTCCTCTCACTCGTACGTCTGCCGCCCGTCAACTGGCTCGGCTCTGAGAAGGTCGCCTTCTGGACCGTGGTCATGGTGGACATATGGCAGCAGGTATCGTTCATGATCCTGATCCTGCTTGCAGGGCTGGTGTCCCTTCCCAAGGATCCCTACGAAGCGGCTGAAATCGACGGCGCCTCTCTATCCCAGCGGTTCAGGTTCATCACGCTGCCGCTCATGAAGCCGGTGATCGTGGTCGCACTGCTACTGCGGGTGATATTCGGGTTCAGGACCTTCGACCTCGTGTACATCCTGACCCGCGGCGGGCCCGGCGTGACCACCGACGTCATGAGCTACTACATCTACCGGCGAACCTTCATGGGGCTCAGCGTATCTGAATCCTCGGCAGCATCCTATATACTGCTTCTGGTCACCATGTTCATCGTGGTGTTTCTCTACAGGGCACTGAAAATGCAGAGGGAGGTGTAAGGCCAGTGGAATCGAGAACACGATCCATGCGCAGAGGAAGGCTGCTGGCTGATACGACGACCTATATACTGCTCTCGATCTTTTCCCTCGTCATACTCCTTCCCGTACTGTGGATCGTACGCCTCTCCTTCACCACAAAGTACATCGCCTACAAGATACCGCCTGTCTGGTTCTTCAGGCCCATACTCGACAACTACCGTGCACTGTTCATCGACTATGGGTTCGCGCGGTTCTTCTTCAACAGTCTCGGGGTTGCGGTCGGCTCGACGCTCATCGCCGTACCAGTCGCCCTGCTCGCCGCCTATGCATTCAACCGATTCAACACCGGGGGACCGAAGCTCCAGTTCGGTATACTGGGCCTTCAGATGCTTCCTCCCATTGTGCTGAGCATACCGATTTTCTTTCTCATGCAGACCCTGAACCTGTTGAACACGAGGGGCGCCCTGATTGCGGCCTATCTCTCCTTCAACCTGCCCTTTCTGATATGGATGCTCATGGGGTATCTCGATGGCATCCCCAAGGAGCTCGAGGAGGCGGCGATGATCGACGGTGCATCGAGGCTTCAGGCCGTCATGCGCATCGTGTTTCCCCTCGCCACACCCGGGGTGATGGCATCGGCCGTATTGAGCTTCATACTGTGCTGGAACGAGTTCCTGTTTGCCCTCATGCTCACGGCGGAGAAGACGAGCACCGTGCCCATCGCCCTTGCTGCCATGCAGACAGAGCGGGGAGTCATGCTCGGCACTCTGGCTGCCGCAATGTGTTTTGCCATCATACCCATGCTCATCCTCTCACTGGGCATACAGAAGTATCTGGTGCGGGGCCTGACCTTCGGAGCGTTGAAATGAGTGTGCATGTTCTGGTAGAGGATATACATATTGCTGTGGAAGGAGGTGATAACCTGACTGTTTCAGAGTTCAAAGGGCAGTTCTACCCATCGAGGTGGGACCCTATCAATAGGTGACACTAATAAGGAGGATGTGATGAAACTAAGAAAGATCATAGGTCTTGCTGTACTGCTTGTTGTTCTGACCTGCGGGCTCTCCTTCGCAGAGACGATCAACCTTCTCATGGAGGGCGTTCCCGACACCTTCATCATTCAGGAAATTCTCCCCGAGTTCAAGCGGGAGACGGGCATCACGGTGAATTTCGAGATCGTCAACTACGCCCAGATGCACGCCAAGCTCCTCCCGCAGCTGATGAGCAAGAGGGGCGCGTACGATGCAATCGTGGTCGATAACTATTGGGCCGGTGAGTTTCCAGCAGGCGGCTGGCTTGAGCCCCTGGACCAGCTTGCCGCCACGACCGATTCGGTCGAGCTCGACCAGTACGTTCCCTCCATGCTCGAGATGGTGGGCTACTACGAGGGAACCCTGTACATGATTCCCTTCTACAACTACACCATGCTACTGTTCTATCGTACGGACCTCATAGAGGACCCGAAGCTGCAGCAGGAGTACAAGAGGAAGTATGGCCGCGAGCTCAAGATCCCGAACAATCTGAAGGACTATGTCGAGCTCTGCAGCTTCATGAATCGGGGTGAAATGTACGGCGCATCCATGATGGGCCTGAAGCCCGATCCGATCTGCATGGAGTGGTCGAACTATCTCTTCAGCCTGGGAGGCGACTACTACGACCGGAACTGGAACTCCATCATGAACAACAGAGCCGGTATGGAAGCCGCCTCGCTCTATGTAAAGAACATGACCGAGAACGCACCACCCGGGGCCCCGGGATACGGCTTTGACGAGGCCATTCAGCTCTTCATTCAGGGCAAGGCCTTCTCGATCGTGACCTTCTGGATGTTCTACATCGACATGCAGAACCCGGAAAGTTCAGGAATTGCCGGCAAGGTGGGCCTCTCCCGCATGCCCGGCGGTGCGAACCTGAACGGAGGCTGGGGATGGGCGATTCCCAAGAGCTCACCCAACAAGGAGGCAGCCTGGAAATTCATCTCCTGGGTCGAGTCCTATCCCATAGCGAAGAAGCGTGCTCTCGCCGGAGGAGCACCTACGAGAAAGGACGTGTTCCTGGATCCCGAAGTCGCTGCCAAGTATCCCTGGTATCCGCTGGTGAGCGACATACTCGCATCGGCAAAGCCCGTTCCCGAGTTCACCTACTCCACGCAGATGATCGAGGTCGTCGGCCGCGAGCTTTCGCTCATGATCGGGGGAAAGGATGTGAAGAAGGGTCTCGACACTGCAGCACGGGAGCTGAACAAACTGGCAAAACGCGCCGGTTTGCAGAAATAGAAGTGTAAGAACAGTGTTGAGATGTATAGAAGCAGAAGCAAAGGAACAGCATAGAGAAAGGATGATGTCCTGCATCTTCACGGTACGGGACATCATCTGATTTGGTTTAATCGTTCCATGATGACCTTTCCTTCTTGATATTTATATGGAGGTATGTACAACAATAATGAAATTACGACGCAGCGGAGTGTAAAATACGAAACAAACCCGATCAATAGTGAGTTTACAGGGATATCCATTTGGCTTACATTGTATTGCATGGTACCCACCGAGAACGTTCTCTCTCTCTTTCATCCACTGATCAGAGAATGGTTCCAGCGGCGATACGGGGAACCCACCGAAGTACAGCGAAAAGCGTGGCCTGTCATCGCCGAGGGCCGCCATATTCTCATGACTGCTCCCACAGGCTCCGGCAAGACCCTCTCTGCTTTCCTCTGGGGGCTCAATCAACTCATAACAGAGAGATGGACAACCGGCAGGGTCAGGATACTCTACATCTCACCACTCAGGGCACTGAACAACGATATTCGTATCAACCTGCGGGGCCCCCTGTCCGATCTCAGGGAGCAGTTTCTCCATACGGGAGAACCCTTCCCTGAGATCGGGGTGCAGACGCGAAGTGGTGACACACCGCCTGCCGAACGCCAGCGAATGCTGAGGCGGCCTCCCGAGATACTCATCACCACACCCGAGAGCCTCAACATTCTTCTGAGCTCTATGGGCGGGAGAGCAGTGCTCAACCATATCGAAACCGTTATCCTGGATGAGATACACGCAGTGGCATCGAACAAGCGTGGTACCCATCTCATCACAGCCGTTGAAAGGCTCGTACCACTCTCGGGTGAGTTCCAGCGTATCGCGCTTTCCGCTACGATCAAACCCTTCAGGGCCATTGCTGATTTCATCGGTGGCTTTACGAGGGAGGGGGACGGTAAAGCCCTGTACCGAAACCGAGAGGTATCGATTGTGAAAGCCGCCGGAAGCAAGCGGTATGAGATGCAGGTCTGCTCGCCTGCAGATGCGGAGCGTGTGCAGGGTCCCGATGCGTGGTGGCAGAGCTTCGTGACGGCACTCAGGGGCAGAATCGACGCAAACCGCGCAACCCTCCTCTTTGCAAACAGCAGACGATTCACTGAAAAGCTCACACGTCTCATCAATGCTGAGGATAGGGGCGATGTGCGTACTGCCTACTCGCACCACGGCTCTCTCTCCAGGGAGATCAGGCATCTCGTGGAGAACAAGCTTAAAAGGGGGGAGCTCAGGTCAATCGTGGCAACGAGCTCCCTCGAGCTCGGCATAGACATCGGTGAGCTCGACGAGGTGGTTCTGGTGCAGGCACCCTACAGCGTGTCATCCGCGCTACAGCGTGTGGGAAGGGCGGGGCATGGTGTGCGTGAGGTGAGCAGAGCGCGGCTCTATCCTCTCTTCAGCAGGGATTATCTGAACGGTGCCGTTATCGCCCGGGCGGTCATGGAGGGCGATATTGAAGAGACCCGCATTCCCCTGTGCCCGCTCGATGTGCTCGCACAAATCGTTGTTTCCATGACCGCTGTCGAGACCCTCAGTGCAGAGGACCTGTATGATTTCATCAGAACGAGCTATTCCTATCGTGACCTCAGGCGTGATCAGTTCGACCTGGTCCTGCAGATGCTTGCCGGCCGCTACGAGGAGACGAGAATCAGGGAACTCAGGCCCCGCATATCCATCGATCCCCTTTCAGGGGTGATCAGGAGCAGAGAGGGGTCTCTCGGAGTTCTGTACATGGCCGGCGGCACCATCCCTGATCGGGGCTATTACTCGCTCAGGGTGCAGGACTCCGGAGCGAAGATCGGTGAACTGGACGAGGAGTTTGTGTGGGAGCGGTCTGTGGGTGATGTCTTTTCCTTCGGCACACAGCAGTGGAGGGTAACAAAAATTGATCATCAGAACGTGGAGGTTGTGCCCGCCTCGAGACAGGCCTCCATGGCCCCCTTCTGGAAGGCGGATTTAAGCGGCCGTGACTTTCACCTTTCTGAGAAAATCGCACTGTTCCTCGAGGAGATGGACGGGTACAAAAATCTAGAGGATGCTGCCGGCATGCTCTCTGACCGCTACTTCATGGACGAGGCATCGGTCAGGAAGCTCCTCGATTTTCTGGGCGACCAGAGGAGGGCAACGGGTACAGGCCTTCCGCATCGGCATCAGATAATCGCCGAGCATATTGCAGGCCTTGAGGACAGGTCCGACAGCAGGCAGGTCGTGGTGCATGCAATATGGGGAGGGAAGGTCATTGTTCCCTACGTCATCGCCCTCGGACAGGCCTGGGAGGAGAGGTACGGGAGCACTCTCAGGATGTATCATGACAATGATACCATTCTCATGAGCCTGCCAGCAGGAGCGGATACACACCCCCTTCAGGGTATACTGACTCTGGTGACCCCCGACAACGTTGAGCGCCTCCTTCGAAAAAAACTGGAGCGGACCGGTATATTCGGTGCACGGTTCAGGCAGAATGCTGCGCGGTCACTCCTGCTTCCGAAAAGGGGCTTCAACCGGAGAACACCGCTCTGGATCAACCGCATCAGGGCACGAAAACTCCTCCATGCGGTGTACGACTATGCGGATTTCCCTGTACTCACGGAGACATGGAGGACATGCCTGTGGGACGAGTTTGACATGGGGAATCTCAAAGCCCTCCTCCAGGAGCTCGAACAGAATGATATCAGCATTGTCGATGCGTACCCTGCGTCTCCCTCGCCCTTTGCGGCTGAAATCATACACTGGCAGACCCACACACATATGTATGAGGATGACACACCCGGGTTGATGACTGAGTCAGGGCTCCGTGAGGATATTCTGAAGGATGCGGTTTTTACCTCCAGCCTCAGGCCAAGGATATCCGAGAAGCTGATCCACTATTTCGTAGGAAGGCTTGACCGGACTGCCCCGGGGTATACGCCCGATTCGGCGGAAGACCTCTACGATTGGGTAACGGAGCGAATCCTCCTTCCGCTGGAAGAGGCCGAAAGGCTCGTCTCTGCTATGGTGCGTGACCATGGTACAGATGCATCGGGATGGCTTGGGAAGCTCGCGGACCGGGTGGTTGAGATTTATCTTCCCTCTGCTTCTTGCAGGTCCCTCATGACCCTTGAAAACATGCAGCGTGTCCTGGAAGCACTATTCATTCCCGGGGAGGAGGGAGAGGACAGGCTGAGCCCCCTTGCAGCCGAATGGCTGCGCTACTACGGACCGGTGCATGAGTCCTACCTTGCCGAAGTGTGGGGCGTGGGTCTCCAGCGCCTCAGCGTCATTGTGGAGACACTGCTCGAGGAACGGAGCATCGTACGAGACCGTTTTCGTGACGGGACTGATACAGTTGAGGTTTGTGATGCCGAGAATATGGAGAGCCTTCTTCGAATGGTGCGCAGGAAAGGCCGCAGGGAGTTCAGTGCGCTTCCCCTGCGAATGCTTCCGCTCTTTCTCGCCCGGCATCAACAGTTAATTCCGAGCAGCCGGGTGGAGGAGTCAGAGGAAACTGGGGGGGATGACCCCGTTGATCAGCAAAGGCATCTCCAGCAATGCCTGGAGATTCTATTCGGTTATCCTGCAAAGGCTGAATCGTGGGAATATGACATCTTTCCCGCCCGCATGAAATCCTATATGCCTGGGCAGCTCGATCTTCTGTTTCAGCAGAGCGATCTCATCTGGTTCGGGACGGGCGGTGAGCGGCTGAGTTTCTGTTTCAGCTCGGACAGGGAGATGTATCTGGAACCCAATACCGATGAGAGCGGTGATATAAATCGTATCTTTCCTGACCGTTCAGGCAAGTACGGGTACTGGGACATGCACAGATATGCGGGCATGGACCACCGGAAGCTTTCAGAGCATGTCTGGGGCCTGGTGTGGAAGGGGTTGCTCTCGAACGACAGGTTCGAGCCAGTCAGGAGGGGAATCACAGCGGGATACACGGATTTCCTGGAGATGCCGTCACCCGGCAACAGGCACGGACGGCGTCACCGATTCAACCGATGGCAGGCGTCGCATCCCCTTTCAGGAAACTGGTATGTGCTCAACCCCGACCCCCTCATTCCCGACCTCATGCACGAGGAGGAGCTGTCGCGTGACCGGGTTCGTCAGCTCCTTGCCCGATACGGCGTGCTGTTCAGGGAGCTTCTGCAACATGAGCTTCCCCAGCTGCGATGGGGGCGTGTTTTCAGGAGCCTGAGAATCATGGAGCTCTCCGGTGAGGTGCTTGCAGGATACTTCTTTGAGGATATACCGGGACTCCAGTTTGCGTCACACACCGCATTTCAGGAGTTCGGGCAGCCGGTACCCACGGATGCGGTGTACTGGATGAATGCAACGGACCCCGCCTCTCTCTGCGGAGTACGGATTGAGGGAATCGATCTGCCCCTTCCAAGAAGGGTGAATAGTAACTATCTGGTGTTTCGCGGTGAACGCCTCGTGCTTGCTCTGGGACGGAGCGGAAGGGAGGTCACTGTGTACGTTCCGCCTGAAGATGAGGGCATTCCCGTCTATCTGCGTGTTTTTCATGCCCTGCTGAACAGACCGGTCAACCCAGTGGCGCAGATCAGGGTCGACAGCATAAACGAAAAACCCGCTCTGGAAAGTGCATTCCTGGATCACTTTGTACAGTTCGGATTCGTGAAGGGGTATCGTGGTCTCTTGCTCAGGAGGGGGTACCGTTAGTAGTGCTCAACATGGTACTCGTAATGATGGAGGTGTCCCGGATAGCTGTCCTCGATGAGATTGACCACCTTGTTCATAATCGACTCCAGGAGCGTGCTGTCGTTTGACACATAAGAGAGGCCGAGTATGGCTACCTGGCGGGAATCATGCCTATCCACTTCCGATATTGAGGCTCTGAATCGGGACCAGATCTTGTCCTTGAGACCCTTGATCACACGCCGCTTGTCCTTGAGTGACGTGGCATAGGGGATGTGGATCTCAATTCTCGACAGAAGTACTCTCATGCACAGCACTCGCGCAATGCATCGTATATGTGGCTGTCTGCGGCAAACACATTCAGCCTGCCCTTATGTTCGATGATTTCAATCGGTATGTCCTGCTCTTCGGTGATGAGGGAAGCTGCAGCAATGTCCCACTCGTTCACCGCATGCTGTATATAGCCGTTCACACGTCCGCAGGCAAGGTAGCAGAGGTCAAGTGCAGCGGACCCGAAGAACCGTACCTTCTTGACCCGGTGTGCAATTATCTCGAATATTCTTCCGCCCTCCCGAAGGGACTCGATTTTAAAGAATCCTCCCGACACCACCGCCTCCTCGAGCGCAGAGATGCTCCTGCGTTTCATGGGCTTCCCGTTTAAAAACGCACCCTCACCCCTCAGTGCGGAAAAGGTCTCGTCACGCATGGGGTCATACACCGCGCCAACCAGGTATCGCCCTCCTTCCCTGTAGGCAATAGAGGTACAGAAGTGGGGTATGCCCCGTGAGAAATTGACGCTGCCGTCAAGCGGGTCGATGACCCAGTTAAAATCTGGCTTTTCCAGGTCGCGGCCAATCTCCTCCGAAATGATCCCTGTGTTGGGAAACTTCCGTCGAATCATGGAGATAATGAGCTCTTCGGTCTGACGGTCCACATCGAGTTTCACATCGTGGCGGTAGTTGGTGGTGATCAGCCTGTCATCGTCGTGAAAGCGTTTCCTGATGTACTGACCGGCCCGCTCTGCGCAGCGTAATGCCATACGGTACAGGTCCTGTCTATCCTCTCTCCGGGGCATGGCCCATTCTCTCTTAGAAGCAGTATCACTGAAAAGGCGGCATTCACAGCGTAAATGGGATGGGCAGATTTTGCAACCATATTTCTGCACGAAATCCCGACATTCAGTTGCATTGAGCAACCCGCCTGATTATATTTGGATGCGTGAACTACGAACTGCTCATCTTCGATCTTGATGGTACCCTCATCGACACGCGTCAGGACATCACCAATTCAGCAAATCAGATGCTCGCCCACTACGGCCTGGATCAGAAGGGCGTGGACGAAGTGACAGGCTATGTGGGAGACGGGATCGCAAAGCTCGTGGAGCGCTGTATGGGCGATGAGGACGTGAATATCGATGAGGCAGTCCTGCTATTCAAGAAGATTTACACAGCACGCCTTCTCGAGAATACAAGGCCCTATCCAAGTATTGTCGATCTTCTCAAACAGCTCAAAGTGTACCGAAAGGCAATCCTCACCAACAAGGCCTATGCCCCGTCAAAGGCAATTACCGACGGCCTGGGGCTCACCGGTTACTTTGAAATATTTGTCGGGGGTGACACGCTGCCGAGAAAGAAGCCTTTTCCGGACGGCGTCAATTACATTATCGAGAAAGCCGGTGTTGGCAGGGAGAAATCCCTGCTCATAGGCGACGGGAGAAACGATATTCTCACGGCAGCTGAGGCCGGTTTACAGTCGGTGTATGTGAGCTGGGGCTTCAGCCATGACAGCAGCATGACGGGGCTCAGTCCGGATTTTACGATCAATCACCCCGATGAGCTCTTGGCTATTCTGTGAATCGATCTAGTTTTGCATTTTTACTTTACAAGTTACATAATTCGGGTATAGTAACTAAAAAGTTTCTGGCTCAGGGGAGATGGGTATGGCTGGTGAAGTAATCAAACAGATAAAGGACAGGGAAAGCGAGGCGTCTGAACTCATCGCAGAGGCACATGCAGATGCGAAGAAGCTTCTAGAAAGGACGCGCGACGAGAAGACTGTTCTTATTGAGAAAAAGAACAATCTCCTTGAAAAGGAGGAGGAAAAAATCAGGGAGAAGTATGCAGGGGAGACTGCAGATATAGTGAAACAGATCGAAGAGGAGGAGAAGAGAACAGTCCAGAAACTCACTACCGCCTGCGAGAAGAATATAGGCAGGGTTGTTGATTTCATCTCCAGCGAAATCGTAAAGGAATAACCATGGCACTCGATCCTGTCACCAAAGTTGAGATCACGGCACACACCTCAATCATCGATGAACTCCTCGAAGAGTTGCAGCAGCTCTCAATCATACAGATCGATCCCCATCGAATCGAAGAGTGGGAGAGTGAGAAAACACTTATTCACGAGACAGGCGATCGGATTTCAGAGCTGCGAAGAGAGTCACTTGATGTCGAAGTGGCGCTGAGATTTCTCGAGGCATACAAACCACGTGTGCCCATTCTCGAGAAGCTCAACACCCCGCCCGATGTGGTATCTAAAAAAGATTTGAAAGAGTATTCGGAAGAGCATCATGCAGCCGATGTCAAGGTAAAGGCCCTTGACTGCGGGCGAGAGCTCTCTAATATCGATGCGAAGATAAGGGAGCTCGGACAGCTCAGGCAGGAGCTTGAGCCCTTTGTGCAGCTCGAAACACCGCTCAACCTGCTCCCATCTGCAGGAAACACTGCCACACTCGTTTCAAAGCTTGACCTTGAAATATACAACCAGCTGCTTGAAGCTATGGACAGTGAACTTGTACATGTGGAGAAGATATCCGGTGGTGAGCATACGAGGGACACGGTGTATTTTGTCATTGTCTTTCACAGGGACGCAACTGAGCAGGTGCAGCAGATCGAACGGGATTTCAGACTGGAACCGGTGTCCCTGAACGCGGTCGATAAAACACCGGTTCAGCTCATGGATGAGTATGCAGGTGAAATAGATGAGCTGAAGAGATCGAGAGAGGAGCTGGTGGCCAAAAGCCGGGAGACGGCAAAGTGTCTCAAAGCACTGAAGTTCTACGCGGACTATCTGCAGACTGAGCTGGAAAAACAGCTTTCAAAGGAGAAGTTCTTCTACACGGAAAAGGTATTTGTCATTAATGGCTGGGCAAAGAAGCGTGACCTTCCCCAGCTCAAGGAAGTGGTGGAGAGGTACGGTGAAGCCTATGTCACCGAAGTGGAGATAGGGGAAGACGAAGTGCCGCCGGTTGCCTACCGCAACAACCCCATTGTCTCTCCCTTCGAGATCATCGTGAATCTCTACTCACCCCCACATCACAAAGAGGTTGACCCGACACCCATTCTCATGCCCTTTTACACGGTATTCTTCGGTGTCTGTCTCACCGATGCGGGGTACGGCCTGATCATAGCGCTCATCGCGCTGGTGGGCATGATTCTGATCAAGCAGAAGACGCCCTTTCGCAAATTCCTGACCATGTTTTTCATCCTTGGTATTGCCACGTTTATAATTGGGTCTCTCATCGGTACGGTGTTCGGCATAGACTTCAACGCGCTGCCGGAAAAGTGGGCATGGCTTCGGGAGGTGAGGTACAGGGTCATGCTCTTTGATTCGGGGAAGGATATACTCAAGTTCTTCGGCCTCTCCCTCGGACTCGGCGTGCTCCACCTCATAGTGGGATATCTGATCAAGATATATATGCTCGTTCGAGAGGGCGAATGGGCGGAGGCGGTATGCGATCACCTGCCCTGGGTGATTCTGCTTCTCGCCCCTGTGCCCAAGATGTTATCAAGTTTCATGCCTGAACATGCAAAAATGTTGAATATCATATTCTACGTACTGCTTGGACTCTGGGCCGGTATTCTGCTCTTCTTCTCGGAGCGGAGCTCATGGAACCCCATCAAGCGGATCGGTAAGGGACTGTTCACCCTGTACGGCGTTTCCGGTGTACTTTCCGATGTGCTTTCCTACTCGCGTCTCCTGGCGCTCGGGCTTGCAACGGGCGTCATAGCCGGTGTCATGAATACCCTTGCCATTATGGTGAAGGACATGCCCATTGTGGGAATCGTGGGTTTCTTCGTTGTGCTCCTGGTCGGACACATGTTCAATCTGTTTATCAGCGGCCTGAGTGCCTTTGTCCACTCCATCAGGCTGCAGTTCATGGAGTTTTTCACCAAGTTTTACACCGGCGGCGGTGAACTGATCACTGAGTTTTCAGAAAAGAGAAAGTATACGTACATGCGTGGGGCCTAGCGCCCATAAGATACTGATTAATGAGGAATTGACAGGAGGAGAGTATGAATGTAGGACTTTGGCTTGCCATAGCAGGTGCGGCGTTTGCGGTGGGTCTTGCGGGAACTGGTTCTGCAAAGGGAATCGGGATCGTCGGTACTGCAGCGTGCGGTGCGTTGAGCGAAGATCCGAAGAAGTTCGGTAAGTTCATCCTGCTGGTGGCACTGCCCGGTACACAGGGCATCTACGGTTTTGTCATGGGGTTTTTAACGATTCAGAAGATCGGCCTGCTGACGGGAAATGTGGCGCAGCTCAGCTTCACGCAGGGGCTCGAGATATTATTCATGAACGTGCCCATCGCATTAGCCGGGCTCTTTTCGGCCATTCATCAAGGTAAGGTGTGTGCGGCGGGAGTCAATCTCGTCTCGAAGCAGGAAGGCGAAATGGGCAAGGCCCTCGTTATGGGTGTTCTCGTCGAATTCTACGCGGTTCTTGGTCTGCTCGTCTCGATCTTCATCTGGCAGTTCCTGACCATTTAACCTCACCGATGAACGGAGAAAGGTTATGTCCGTAGAGGGAATTATCGATCGCATTATGACTGATGCGAAGGGAGAAGTGGAGAGTATACTCAGTGAGACCCGGCGTCAGGCAAAGGCCATCCAGGATAACAATGAGCGGGAAGCACAGGAGCATTATGACCGGCAGAGGGAGCTGCTCGACGAGAAGTACCGCAAGGACAAGGAGCGGGCAATCCTGAACAGGCGTCTCCAAGAGCGCAAGAGCCTGCTGATGACCCGCCAGACCTGGATGGACAGGGCATTTGAGGAGGCCCGGAGCAGGCTTGTTGATCAGCCCATGAAGGAGTATCAGCAGCTTATGAAGCAGCTCATTTCGACCGTCTCTTCTGCCAGGGATGAGGAGGTCCAGTTTGGCTCAAAGGGTGGCGAAAAAGAGTTGGGGTCGATTCTCAGCGAGCTGAACAAAGAGACGGGCGGTAAGTTCACCCTTGCGGATGTGCGGGGCGATTTCCCCTGGGGGTTCATACTCCTGAAGGGTAAGGTTGAGACGAATATGTCCATAGAGAGCCTGTTCAAGTACAAGCGGAACGATCTCGAGCAGAAGGCGTGGGAGCTCTTCGATGCTGACGTATAGTCCAGAGTTTGTTGAAGACACTGAATACGCATTCGCCGTTGCCAGGGTACGTGCGCTGGAGACGAGGTACATCGACGAGGTCACCCTGAATACACTTCTCTCATCAGACGGTGAGCGCTTTGTAGCCCATTTTTCAGAAGTAACGGGCATTCGAAGCGGAGCATCCGTGGATGTTACCCGTATCCTGGATGATCTCGAGGAGTCGTTCAGCGAGACCTTCCGGCTCGTACAGTCTCTCATTCTGGAAGAAGAGATGAAGCGGCTCATCGGTCTGCGTTATGACTACGAGCTTCTCAAGTTTATCGTGAAGGAGGAGAAGGGCGAAGTCTTACGTATCCCTCTTTTACTGATCGAGCGCTCAAACTATGGTCACGGGTTACTGAAAACCCTGCTTGCGGAGGGGAAAGCCCTGGAGACGGGTGAGACCATGTTCAGAACCTTCAGGGATTTGCTGGACAGGAAGGAGATTTCGAGCACACTGATCGATATCTCCTGTGACCGTGCATACTATAATGAGCTCTTCCAGCTTCTCGACGAGAGGAACAATCCCTTTATTCAGGACTACTTCATAAGAGAAATCGATGCAGTCAACATTTCGACTGTACTCAGACTGAAGCTACAGGGTAAAAAACGGGGTGTTATGCGGGAGCGCTACATACCACTGGGTTCCATAGATATCTCCTATCTGGAGGAGGGATTTGATATAAACCTGGAGGGATTTGCGGGGAGAATACAGTTTTCTCCCTTCGGACAGCATCTCAGGGAGGTTGACAAGAGCATTGATCCGGAGGAGCAGGTTGCGCAGGTCGAGCGGCGGCTCGATGCTGCGCAGGCAACCTACCTGAAGGAAAGCGTTTTCATCTCCTTCGGTATCGAGCCTCTGCTTGCCTACCTGTGGACCAGGGAGCGTGAGCTGAACAACCTGCGCACCATTTTCCTCGCCAAGATGAGCGGCATTCCCCATGATGAGATACGTACATGTTTAAGAGGACTCTATGGCTAATATTGCAGTGGTAGGCGAGGAGAGAAACGTCATCGGTTTCAGGCCCTTTGGTGTCGACGTGTACCTGTCCCATGAGAGTGGTGAAGACACCGAAGACTGGTTCAGGTCGATTGTCAGAAAGGAATACAAGCTCATTCTGATCACCGAAACAGTGGCGGTAAAGCTCAGGGAACAGATACAGGCCCTCTGGAAGAAGGATTTTCCCGTGGTGCTGACCATCAGCGGGCTCGGGGAAACCTCCAGTGCGGCCTTCGATCGGCTGAGAAGCCTTGTCATCAAGGCAATTGGTACAGACCTATTAAAGGAGAATTAGGATGGAGGAAGTTGGCAAGATCGTCAAGGTAGCCGGACCGCTTGTCATTGCATCCAATATACGCAGTGCAAAGATCTATGACGTGGTACGGGTCAGTGAACACCGCCTCATGGGTGAGGTCATCGAGATGCGACGCGACGAGGCTTCCATCCAGGTCTATGAGGAGACGGGCGGGCTCGGTGTGGGCGAGCCGGTATATCCTACCGGTGTGCCTCTTTCAGTCGAGCTGGGTCCCGGGCTCATAGAATCCATATACGACGGCGTGCAGCGACCGCTCGACATTATCAGAGAGCAGGCGGGTGACTTTATTACCAGGGGCATCGACATCCCCGGCCTGAACAGGGAAAAGAAGTGGAAATTCGATCCCGGCGTGAAGTCCGGTGATGTTGTAGCTGAGGGGGACATACTCGGTACGGTGGATGAGACCATTCTTGTCAAGCACCGCATCATGGTTCCCCCCGGGGTGAGCGGTAGGGTGAAGAAGATAGATGCCGGGGAGTTTAACATCACCGACAAGGTCGCAGTCATCAGTACTGAAAAGGGCGACGTGGATATTACCATGATGCAGAAATGGCCGGTCAGGCTTGCTCGTCCCTACAAACGAAAGCTCGACCCCGATGAGCCCCTCTCTACGGGCCAGCGGGTCATCGACGCCTTCTTCCCCATCAGCAAGGGGGGTACGGCCTGTGTTCCGGGGCCCTTCGGCAGCGGGAAGACGGTGGTGCAGCATCAGCTTGCCAAGTATGCCGATGCACAGATCATCGTGTACGTGGGATGCGGCGAGCGCGGCAATGAGATGACCGATGTGCTTCTCGAGTTTCCCGAACTCATCGACCCCCATACAGGGGAGCCGCTCATGAAGCGGACCATACTCATTGCCAATACCTCAAACATGCCGGTGGCGGCTCGCGAGGCTTCGGTGTACACGGGTATCACCATCGCCGAGTACTTTCGGGACATGGGCTACTCGGTGGCGCTCATGGCTGATTCCACGTCACGGTGGGCCGAGGCCATGCGTGAAATGTCAGGACGTCTCGAGGAGATGCCCGGTGAGGAGGGGTATCCGGCCTATCTGGGTACACGTATCGCGGAGTTCTACGAGCGTGCAGGCAAGGTGGTGTGTCTCGGCTCTGACGAGCGGATTGGAGCCCTGAGCGCGATTGGTGCGGTATCGCCCCCGGGCGGCGACCTGTCGGACCCGGTCGTTCAGGCCACACTGCGTGTGGTAAGGGTGTTCTGGAGCCTGGAGGACAAGCTCGCATACAGGAGGCACTTCCCGGCTATCAGCTGGCTTACAAGCTACTCGCTCTACAACACAAACCTGCGGGACTTTTTCCTGAAACAGTATGGTGAGGAGTGGGTGCAATCCATCGACGATGCCATGTCCATTCTGCAGCAGGAAGCGGAGCTCGAGGAGATCGTGCGCCTTGTGGGTCTCGACGCTCTCTCATCGGACAACCGCCTCATCATGGAAACGGCGCGCTCCATACGCGAGGATTTTCTCCATCAGAACGCATTTCACGAGATCGATACCTACACTTCCTTTCAGAAGATGTCGAAGTTGATGGAGCTCATTAAGTTCTTCCATCAGCTCGGCAAGGACGCACTGGAGCAGGGTGTGAATATTCATGATATTGCAGCTCTGCCCGTAAGGGAAACCATTGCACGCGCGAAGTTCATCCACGAGGACAAGGTGGGGGATATCGACAAGATTAAGGATGAGATCCAGAAGGGTTACAAGGGACTCAAGGAGAAGGTGGCCCAGGAGGCGTAAATGATAAAAGAGTACAGTACCATCAGAGAAGTTGCCGGTCCGCTCATGCTTGTCGAGGAGGTGGAGGGCGTCAAGTATGAGGAGCTCGTTGAGATCGAACTGCCGAGTGGTGAGATCAGGAACGGGCGCGTGCTGGAGGTAAACAGGGACCTGGCGCTCATTCAGCTCTTTGAAGGCGTGGTGGGGGTCAATGTATTCAACACCAAGGTGCGCTTCAAGGGTAAGGGTATGGAGCTCGACGTGTCCGACGACATACTCGGCAGGGTGTTTGACGGACAGGGGCGCCCCATCGACGATGGCCCCAGGATCATTCCCGAGAAAAGGCTCGACATCAACTCCTCGCCCATCAACCCCTATGCGCGCGACTATCCTTCCGAGTTCATACAGACCGGATTTTCGACCATTGACGGTCTCAACACTCTGGTGCGCGGGCAGAAGCTTCCCATCTTTTCGGTGACCGGCCTGCCCCATGCCCGGATGGCTGCGCAGATTGCGCGTCAGGCGAAGGTGCTTGGAACCGAGGGGGAGTTTGCCGTGGTGTTTGCGGCCATGGGCATCACCTTCGAAGAGGCACAGTTTTTCAGAAATGACTTTCAGCGCACCGGGGCCATAGAGCGTACAGTGCTTTTCATCAACCTTGCTGACGACCCGGCCGTCGAGCGGTTAGCAACCCCGCGGCTTGCTCTCACGGCTGCGGAGTATCTGGCATTCGAGAAAGACATGCACGTGCTCGTCATCCTCACGGACATGACCAACTACTGCGAGGCACTGCGCGAGGTGTCGGCGGCACGCCAGGAGGTCCCGGGACGACGGGGATACCCCGGCTACCTGTACACCGACCTGGCAAGCATATATGAGAGGGCGGGGCGTATCAAGGGCAAACCCGGGTCCATCACCCAGATCCCGGTGCTGACCATGCCGGAGGACGACAAGACCCATCCCATCCCAGACTTGACTGGCTATATCACAGAGGGACAGATCGTGTTTTCAAGGGCACTGCACCGCCGCGGCATCTACCCGCCGGTGGACGTACTGCAGTCCCTGTCCAGACTCAAGGACAAGGGAATCGGAGAGGGAAAAACCCGTGAGGACCACGCAGATGTGTTTAACCAGCTCTTTGCCGCCTATGCGCGGGGTCTCGAGGCACGGGAGCTCGAAGTTATACTCGGCGAGGCTGCGTTGTCGGATATCGACCGCATATTCTACAATTTTGCAGAGAATTTCGAGCGCAAGTACATTGCGCAGGGGGAGATGGAAGACCGGGACATTGAATTCACATTGAACCTTGGGTGGGAGCTTCTCTCCGTGCTGCCCACGGTGGAGCTCAAGCGTATTCGTCCCGAGTTTCTGGATAAGTATCTACCCCGCTTCAAAAAAGCGGCCCAGTAATTATGGTGACAGCTCACTTAATTACGGGGACACCGTACTTATAAAAGTTACGTTATGTATCCCCGATATCAGAGAGGGTTTCATGATTCTTGCTATCAACCCCACGAGGCAGGAGCTGCAGCGGTTGAAGAAGCGGCTCGTGCTTGCCCAGAAGGGCCACAAGCTTCTCAAGGACAAGCAGGACGAGCTCGTACGGAACTTCCTGGAAATTATTGAGGACACAAAGGAACTCCGTATACAGGCTGACAGGGATATTCAGGCCGTGTATCAGAGCTTCTCCCTTGCCGAGGGTGTTGTGGGCGGTGCCAGTATAGAAAGCCTCTTCTCCATGCCAGGTGCGCACACGGATGTGAAGTCCAGGACCAAGCAGATCATGAACCTCAAGGTCCCTGAATTCGAGGTGGAGATCATCGGTGACCCCTTCGATTACGGCGATGCCCGGAGCTCGGTGCTCGTGGACCGGAGCGTTCGAAAGTACGGTGAGATGCTGCAGACCCTTCTCAAGCTCGCGGAGCTCGAGAAGGCTTCCATTCTCCTTGCCGAAGAGATCGAGAAGACCCGCAGGCGGGTCAACGCGCTCGAGTATATAATCGTCCCCAACATAATCGACACCATCAAGTATATCACCATGAAGCTCGCAGAGATGGAACGGGCAAATTTGACCCGCCTCATGAAGGTGAAGGACATGCTCGCTGCCAAGCGGGCCGAACAGAGTACGCAGCAGGATCGAACATCCATACCATAAACCAATGGTCATATCGGCAATCCCCCTTTGTTCCTCTTCAATAGGGGTGGGTAATATCCCTTCTCATGATTGAATTACGTGAGCTGTCACCTTTTTTCGAAAAGTGAGCTGTCCTCTTTTCTGTTTTTCATAATTGCTTGACATATTTTTATAATGAATTATAGTTATATTATGACTTGCAGTCATAATATAACCCGGGGTTAGCAATATGGGAACGGAAGAGCGGCGGCAGCGTGAGCGCGAGCAGCGGTACGGAGAGATTCTCGAGGCTGCAAAGGGAGTCTTCTTCACCAAGGGCTTTAACGACACCACCATGGATGACATTGCACGCGTCGCCGAACTGAGCAAGGGTACCCTCTACATCTACTTTAAAAACAAGGAAGATCTTGCCCATGCAATCATGTTCGAGTCCTTCAAGATGCTGAAGGGGATGATGGAAGGGGCTATTCGGGATGGCGGTTCGGGAATTGAGAAGATCAAACGCATTGTCGGGATTATCCCACAATACTATACAGACTATGCCGAATACTTTGAATTCGCCAGTAACATCGATTATAAAATTACCTCGCAGGTGGAAGAGAGCAACATGGCCGCCCAGTGTATGCGCATCATCGATGAAATCATCGACATGCTCATTGAGGTACTCCAGGAAGGAAAGGAGGACGGCACCATACGGGACGACATAGAACCCGAGAAGATGGCCATCCTGTATGCGAATATCGTGACGTCCTTCATGAAGCAGCTGTCGGTCTTGGGCGATATCATCAATCAGCGTGGTCAGTATGAGCCCCGGGAGCTGCTCGAGCACATGCTCGAGCTCATGGTCCGGTCACTGTAGGCCTGCACAGGGGAGTTACTCATATGCTCCAAAAACTGTTTCGGCACCCCTGGATCATCATATCCGTTATCCTCGCCGGCACCTTCTTTTTCAGCCTCCAGCTTCCTCGAACGAGGATTGATAACGACATCACCAAATTCGTACCTGAGCGGTACCCGTCGAGACTGGCCTTTGATGAGGTTGAGGAGACCTTTGGTAGCCAGGACCACGTGTCTATTGCCTTTCATGCTGAGCATGGAACCATCTTCACGAAAGAGGCGATTGCCTACCTCGATGGGATTACCGGTGAGATTGAAGACCTTGAATATGTGCAGGAGGTAAACTCCCTTACCAATTCAGACTATATCTCCGGAACAGAAGAGGGCATGAAGGTTACACCCATTGTGGACGGATTCGGCGGTACTGAGGATGAAATCCAGGAACTGAAAGAAAGACTCATCTCATGGGACGCGTACCAGAAACTTCTCTTCTCCGATGATTTCCAGTCAGCTCAGATCATCGCAACCCTGGAATTAGACCTCGACGTGGAGGTCTGGGAGCGGGCCTACTATGAGATAAAGGAGATTGTGAAGGACAGTGGGGAGTTCGGATTGCGGGCACATGTGGCCGGGAATCCCGTGATGACTGCGCTCATGGGGACGAGTGTACGGGGCGACCTCCGTAACCTCATCCCCTTTGTACTCATCGTAGTGTTTATCTTTCTCTATCTCTCCTTCAGGAACACCGGGGGTGTGCTGCTCCCCATTATTACCGTGTCCATCAGTACGATCTGGACAGTGGGGCTCATGGCATTGATCGGTCTCTCACTCACCATGCTGGCCACGGCGATCCCCGTACTGCTCATTGCAGTAGGAAGTGCCTACGGCATTCACATCATAAGTCACTACTATGATAATTTGCGCAGGGTTTCGGGCACGGATGAAAACAGGGAGATCGTATTCGACACAGTGCGCAAGGTCGGGAAACCGGTATTGCTGGCAGGACTGACCACCATTGCCGGGTTTGGATCACTCTCCGTGAGTTCGGTGCTTCCCATGCGCCATTTCGGAATATTTACCGCCATCGGCGTGCTCATTGCACTGATCGTTGCACTGACCTTTATCCCTGCACTCCTGCTGTCAAGGAGAAGGGGTTTCGAACGGCTTGCCGCACATTCACAGAGGAAACAGTCGGGGGGCCTGCTCCTTGCCATTTTGAAATTCTACAACTTCATTGTGACAAGACGCGGGATGGGAGTGATTCTGAGTTTGGCGATTATTTTGCCGATTTCGGTGTACGGCATGTCCAGGATCGTTATTGACAACTCAATGGTGGAGTACTTTCGCAGGGGTACCGAGATACGGGATGCCGATGATTTTCTGCGTGAGAATTTCGGGGGTACCAAGGATTTCAGCATCGTCGTACGGGGAAAGAAGCGTGGTGACCTGACCAACCCTGAGATACTCAAGGCAATGGATGATTTGAGCCTGTACCTGCAGGCCGAATACGTACAGGTGGGTAAGGTTATTTCGTTTACCGACTATATCAAGCGCATGAACAAGGTCATGAACTATACGGAACCGGAAGAGGAGTACGCACATGCAGATAACGGAGGAGTGGAGGGAAGCTTCTTCACCGAGGAGTTCATGGCTTCTGAGGATGTGGGAAGCGATGATGATTCAGCCTTCGAGAGTTTCTTCACGGAAGAGTTTGCCGATCAGGTTGAAGATGAGATCCCGGCAGGAGGCTCCACCTTTCCTCCCGTGAAGTACGATGTGAATTTTTCCCGTAGTGAAATTGCCGCACTCATGAACGATGTGTACCTTGACGCCCGTGACATGAACCTGCCTGCAGACGAGTATATCAGCCTGTTCATGCGGGAGTTCAATATTGAAGGGGAGGCGTACAATGAAATCCCCTATGATCCTGAAAAATACCCGGTCTCGAGCAGAGAGGAGCTCCAGAACCTCATAACCCAGTATCTGCTTCTCTTCTCGGGCAACCTGGACGATTTTACCGATGATGCACTCGAACCCTCGCAGGCGCGTATGCATGTGCAACTCACGACAACGGGCAATCACTTCACCAAAGAGATAACCAGGGACATTATGCGGTATGTGGATGAGCGGTTTCCAGAGGGTTATGAAGTGGAGATCGCGGGTCATGCGGATATCGAGGCGGCATTTACCGATCTTATAGTTCGCTCACAGATCATGAGTATATTCGTCGCACTGGTGGTCGTATTCATCATCATCGCGGTATCATTCAGATCGGCAGTCGCCGGGCTATACGGGATCATTCCGCTGTCCGTTGCGATCATCATCATATTCGGTGTTATGGGATTTGCCGGGTATCTACTCGATATCGTTACCTCACTGGTCGCCTCTGTTGCAATCGGCATCGGCATAGACTACTCGATTCACTTTCTCTCGCGCTACTATCGTGAGCGGAAAAATACGGATAACCTGAGCAGGGTCACGAAGAACACACTCTTCACAACGGGCAAGGCGATTATCATCAATGCGATCACCGTTGGTGCGGGATTCGCGGTACTCATGTTCTCGAATTTCATACCCATTGCCACGGCAGGGCTTCTCATTGCACTCACCATGATAACCACGTCCCTTGCCGCAATGACCGTACTTCCTGTATTGCTGAACATGCTAAAGCCAAAGTTTTTATTGAAATAGAAGGGGTTTGAACTTTAGAGCGAAATATTTTGGGAGTTTGGAGGAAAGGATATGAGGCGGGTAATCCTTGTCACACTTATTACATCAGCGCTGCTATTTTGTTTGCAGTCTTCCGTTGGCCTTCAAAGCCTCTATGCCCTGACTGCTGAAGAGATTGCCTGGGAGGTCTACAACAGCGAAACGCAGCGGACCATGCACTCTCTGGTCAAGATGGACCTTATCGATAAAGACGGAACCATAAGCACGCGATACGTGGAGCAGTGGTCGTACAAGTATGACGGCGAGCTGGAGAAGAACGTGGTCGTGTTTCACGCACCGGCATCGATCAAGGGTACACGTTTCCTGCAGGTCGAGTACGGTGACCGCGACGACGATCAGTGGATTTATCTTCCGGCACTGAAGAAGGTGAGGAGGATTGCTGCCCAGGAGGGGGGCAAGTCCTTTATGGGTACAGATTTTTCTTATGATGACATGAAGAGACGCAAGGTGGAGAAGTATCACTACGAGGTTTTACGGGAGGAGAAACTCGATGGGTATGACTGTTATGTCATAAAGATGTGGGCAAAAGATCCTTCCGATTCCGACTACGCATACCTGCTGCGCTGGGTCCCCAGGGATATATGGGTGCCTATCAAGGTTGAGCTGTATAATAAGAGGGGTGAGCTCGAGAAGGTGGGTGTGTCGAAGAGCCTCAAGCAGGTACAGGGCTACTGGACTGCGCTCTACTCGGAGATGAAGAATATGAAGACTGAGCACAGAACTTCACTCGAGTTCAAGAAGCTTGCATATGATGAGGCTGTGAATGAAGGGTTTTTTACCACACAGTTTCTGAAAACGGGAAGGCCGTAACAGGGGCGCACTAAAAAAATTCGGCGAGGGTCTTATCATGAAGAGGATACCAACAGTGGCCGCCATTGCATTCTTCTTGCTCCTGTTCTTCGTGTCAACGGGAATGACGCAGGAGGATTTCGCTGAAGGGGAAACCGGCACAGGGGATAGTGAGGGTGAGTTTGATGAGGGTGCGGGGGGCGATGATTTCTCCAATTTTGGCGACATCGACGAGATCATCGCTGAGGATGAAGGAGAGGGGTTGTCCTCATTCGATACAGGGTCAGATAAAGAACAGAAGCTCAACATAGGCGGCAGATTCAGGTTCGATACCCGTTACTATGCGAATAAAGACTCATTCAAGGACAGCCCAGTCAGTGTATATCCCTGGGTTACGCTGGACTTCCTCTATCAGAACAAAAACTCCGATCTCTTTCTCGCCCTGGATTTTACCAAGAACATCCTTTTTAATGACCTGGACAATATCATTGATGAGGCCTATGCGCGGCTTTACTACAAACGCTTTGACCTGGAGATCGGGTACATGAAGGTGGTGTGGGGACCGGGGGATGAGACCCATGTTATAGACCTGCTCACTCCCATGGACTACACGGATTTTGTAAACCAGGACTACCTGGACCGGAAGGAAGCAGAGGCCATATTCAAGATCAATTGGAAGTTCACGGGCGGTTCTTTGCTCGAGCTGGTCTATGAACCGGTGTTTACGCCCGATACCTTTCCGCTAGAAGGTCCTTGGGTCCCCTACAATCTCGAGCAATTAATAGACACATTGCCCAATGGAGCGGATGACATCATTTATCCTATCACAAATAGCTTGGAATACGGGCAATTCGCGGCTCGATGGAGCAAGGCACCTGGTCGACTCGACCTGGGTATGCTCTACTACTACGGCTATTTCAGGGAACCCTCCATCAATTATCAGCGGCTCATGCTGGAAAACAAAGCCTATATCTCCTGGGACCGTGTGCATTTTCTGGGCGGTGATCTGGGCACTGTGCTGTGGGGTTTCAACACCTGGCTGGAGGCGGGGTATTACTTCACGGAGGACTGGGCCGGCGATGACCCACTCGTGCACAACCATCGCCTGGTACTTCTCTTCGGCTTTGATCGGGACCTGGGCATAAGCAGTCTCAACTTCGAGTTTCAACTCAGGGGAAACTATATCATGCACAGCGATAAGATTGGCCCAGGCGACACGGAGTACAATTCGAAAGGTAAGTATACCGATGACATACTGATACTGGCGCTGCGTGACAGCTATCATCGGGATAAGATAAGGCCGGTCGTGTCCGTGGCGTATACGATCGAAAAGGGAGATTATATCATCTGGCCTGAGATCGAGTTCTCTCTTCGTGATGACATGGTCATGTCGGTCATGTACCTGGAGTACGGCGGTGACGCCGAGACCTACTTCGGCCAGTTCGATGATAAGGATTTTCTAGAGATACGTTTCGAATACAAGTTCTAACTTGTGCAGAAAAGTAGACATTGTTATCTCATGGTATGCCGGACTTTGTGATATAGGATGCAGTGTCACTGTTGTACCGATGTGTACATATCTGGCAGCCTTCTCTGACAGCAATTCTCGGAAAAAAATCTTCTTTGATTTTTGCCTTGACCTTGTTTCCATTTCGGTGAAAATCAATTCATACCTGTATTTACTATTTCTTTCAATAGTTTACTCATGCTACAGAGGGGATGAGTTCGTGTTCAAGGTAGAGTCGGGTAGGTTCAATCCAATGAACATAGAATAAGGATTAGACAGTTTTCACCTTCCTCCTGTCCGTCTGTATACGCCTTTCCCGATTCGTTCTTCTTTCGCTACCCGATCTTCGATTGGAAGAACAGCGTAGATCGAGCTCGACAGCAACGTTTTCTACCCTTCTGTCAAGACCCGAACGTCCGTCCTCCCCATTCCGCCGGTCATTAACACCCCTTCGATCTTTATCAGATCTCTTCTCCTTCATTGTTTTTACTCTCCCCACGATGATGTTTTTAATAGAACAGGTCGCCAAAGGACTGATAGGAGATGACAGCCCCTGTCTTTATGGCCGTTTGTACTGGTTCTGTATGGAAATCGTGTATGATCGAAAATATGATTTTTGAAGCTTCTTCGAAGAGGTTTCTGTCATATTTGAAGAATACTCATAAATCCGATGATCCTGGATTTTGCATGATTGTTGTAAGTTTAAAATCCAATCCCAACCATTACTGAAATTGTACCATTTCTAAAAACAGGATCTTCGGGCCATCCCGTTAAATCTTGGAAGATATTTGCAAATCCTATGGTATACCTCGCGTCAACAGTGAGCTGCCTACCTTTTATGATAAAGTCAACACCTGCACCAGCAACAGCCCCATAATCAAATTTTCGGACTCCCCATCCCCAATCATCCTCTATATCTTCTATTTCATCATAATCCTCAAAGCCAGTTTCCTCTACCTGCACTCTAGCTTTCGCATATACGTTATAGGCAACATATGGTCCAGCAAAAGCGTTGATCTTTACATTGCCTTCCATCGGAATGTAAAATTTGAGCAGAACTGGAAGTTGAATATAACCCAATTTTAAAGTCTCTTTAACCCAGAAAGAGTAGCCTGGTAATTCCTCCGAATATTCATATGAGGTGCCCTGCATAGTAAAAAGCAGTTCTGGCTGTAATGCAAACCAATTTGTTAGTACAATTGTTGAATAACCCCCCGCTGCAAAGCCTATTTTTATTTTTTTGTCATCCCAACCAATAAAGAGAGCACCATCTGGATCAGTATCCTCACCCCAAACATTTGCTAAATTTATTCCTCCTTTCACTCCAAAATATGCGTACTGAGCAAAAACAGAGGTAGCTGAAAATATAAAAAGGACACCCAAAATTAAAGCAGTAATGATGATAAATTTTTTCATTGTCGAACTCCTTAAAATGGCATGAAATTATTTTAATTATAAATTTTCTTATTTTAATGTCAATATAATTCTATATATACAGGTAATTCAAAAACGACGTTTTTTTTCTATAAAAATCTTTAAAATTTTCCTGATGTGTGGTAAAGATTAATATAAGGAGTTAAAAATTAAGCACTCTTAATTATACTTGCACTGTTGTTTAGATCAATGAACTGTGGAGGTACGCGGCCATGAAATATAAATTCAATTTTTTTACCATTTTCTTCTGTTTGATAATTTCATTTGCTCTTGTTACAAATGGTCTCTTTGGAGGAGGGGGAGAGAAGCTCGAAAAGCCTGGAAAAGATGAATCTCCGGTTTCTGGAGATAAAGAGCTCGAAAAACCAGGAAAAGAGGAAAAGCTTGTAAAACCTGGCCAAGAAGAAACTCAAAAAACGGAAACAGAACAACTTGTGAAGCCTGGGAAAGAAGGTGTTGAAGAACCAGAGAGGGAAAAACTTCAGAAACCCAGGAAGGAGGATTTTCAGAAATCGAAGCCAGCCGAGGAAAAGGAGGTTATTACGACAGGTGAAGGGCTAGAGATAGTAAAAGCACAGTTCTACGATATATTTCCGGTGTTTTACAAGTACTATGATGAAAATCCATTGGGTATAGCTGTTATTCACAACTGGGAAAAGATCCCAACGACGGATATAAACGTAACTGTATTTGTGCGGCAGTATATGGATATACCAAAAGAGTGCAAGACACCCGGTACACTTGAAGCTGGCGAAGAGGCCGAGATAGAGTTGACTGCCCTGTTTAACAACAAGGTTCTTGAGATTACTGAAGGCACCAAGGTGGCTGCTGAAATAATTGTCGAGTACACCCATAAGGGGACGGTATACGAAAGCAAATACAGTGAGACAATACGAATATTTGATAGAAATGCGATAAATTGGGATGACGACAGAAAAGCCGCGGCATTTGTAACGGCAAAGGATCCGGTTGTGCTCAGGTTTTCAAAAAATGTCGCAGGGATGATCAAAGATAAGGGAAGCAAAGCCGTGGACAAGAATCTACTTATGGCGATGGCTCTCCACGAGGCGATATCGTTATACGGTATGAGCTATGTTATAGACCCGACAACACCGTATGCAGAATTTTCGGCAAATAAACAAGCAGTCGACTTCCTGCAGTTCCCCAAGCAGACTCTGGACTACAGGGCTGGTGACTGTGATGATCTCTCTATTCTGTACAGTGCTCTCCTTGAGTCAGTGGGAGTTGAAACATCATTTATTACAATACCTGGCCATATCTTTATGGCCTTTGCAGTTGCCATGGATCCTGAACAAGCAAGGAAGAGGTTTTCAAGGCAGGATGAGTTGATATTCAGGGATGAGAAGGTCTGGATACCCGTTGAAGTAACAGAAATCGGTGGAGGATTTCTTAAAGCATGGCAGACAGGGGCTCAGGAGTGGAGAGAAGCCGTTTTAAAACAGAAAGAGGGATTCTATCCAATGCATAGTTCCTGGAGCCTGTATGAACCTGTGGGGTTGCCTGGAGATATTGCAACTTTGACTCTTCCCAGCAGTGATACGCTGGTGAGTGTGTACTTGACAGAATTAATAAAGTATATCGATAGGGAAATATATTCACAGCTGGTAAAGATTGAGGATGATATAACAAAAAGTGGAGAAACTGCAAAGCTTGTCAATAAACGTGGCGTTTTATATGCTCGATATGGAGTGAATGACAAGGCTGAGATGGAGTTCACCAAGTCGTTGAGCATGAATAGTAAGTATATGCCCGCATTAATGAACCTTGGAAATATTTACTATCTCAATGATGAAATGGAGAGGGCACTCGAATTATATGAGCGAGCAACCAGGATACAGCCTAAAAATCCGAAGGTATTGCTTTGTGTTACTCGCGCAAACCACGAACTAGAAAATTATGGATCTGCAAAAAAAACTTATAACAAATTAAAGAAGATAGATCCTGATTTGGCTGTGGAATATGCATATCTGGATTTAGCAGGCGATGATGCAACACGAGCTGCTAACATGTCTCAAATGAAGGATGTCATGATCTGGGAAGAGGAAGAATAGACATAACCTGAACTATTACTACAGGTTGGCGGGTCTGGTTCGGTGAAGGATACCCCCGGGTGAACAATCCATCCTCACGCTGCAACTCATAATAGTTTGAAATTAAAGGACAACTATCGTTACATTATGTGTAAGAATGAACGGGGAATAGGGGAGGTGTATGCATGGGTAACGGTAATCCTGACCTTTCTGTCGACAGACTCGGTGAATGCAAGATCCCTTCCCCAATGACGGGTGAACGGTATGTCGGCGACGATGAGCATGTGCTCTACCATTCGAGCCTGCCGGAAATCGAGAAGCTGATCAGGGACAAGGAAAAAGTCCCGGTGTTCGAGCTGGCCGGTCCCCGGGAGAAGATATACTTCGATGCATCAAAACTCAAGTGCGGGATCGTCACCTGCGGCGGTATCTGTCCGGGACTCGACGATGTAATACGTGCAATAGTGCTTGCCCTCTATCACCACTACGAAGTGAGGAACGTGTTCGGGTTCAGGTACGGTTATGAGGGCCTCACCCTTACACATGGTCATGAGCCCATCGAGCTTAATCCCGACGAGGTGGGTGATATTCACAAGAAGGGCGGTACCATACTTGGTTCCTCACGCGGACCGCAGGATGTTTCAGAGATGGTCGATACACTGGAGCGCATGAGTATCGGGCTCCTCTTTGCCATCGGCGGTGACGGGACACTGCGCGGGGCTCAGGCGATTTCCGAGGAGATCAAAAAGAGGAAGGTGAAGATCGGTGTCATCGGGGTTCCCAAAACCATCGACAACGACATTTCCTATGTGGACCGGTCTTTCGGTTTCGAAACCGCAATTCAGGAGGCCCAGAAGGCCACATATGCTGCGCATACCGAGGCCGAGGGCGCGCGCAATGGTGTTGGTCTCGTGAAACTGATGGGGCGGGATTCAGGTTTCATTGCGGCCTATGCGGCACTGGTCTCAGGGGACGTCAACTTTTGCCTCATACCGGAAGTTCCTTTTAAGATGAAGCCCTTCCTCGAATCCTTAAAGGATCGTCTTGAAAGCCGCAGCCATGCAGTTGTGGTTGTGGCCGAGGGGGCCGGGCAGGATTTGTTGCAAAAGGTCACTGAGTGTGATGATTCGGGTAACATACGTTACGGCGATATTGGGGTGTATCTTAGAGATGAGATAAAGGCCCATTTCAAGAAGATTAATATGGATTTGACGCTCAAATATATCGATCCCAGCTACATCATCAGAAGCATACCGGCCAATGCCCACGATTCGGCATTCTGCCTGCTGTTCGGTCAGAACGCGGTGCACGCAGGTATGGCGGGCAGGACGAATACCGTTGTGGGATACTGGAAACGGGAGTTCACGCATGTTCCCATCCGCCTTGCCGTATCTGAACGCAAGTGCATAGACCCTGCTGGACGGCTCTGGAACCATGTGCTGGCTGCCACGGGCCAGCCCAGGGACATGACATGAAATTGTGAGGGTGGAGATTAATACTCGATTTCGAGGAGGTCGACCCTGAGCTGAGTTTCGTTATCCGCCTTATATTCGGCGTAGGGGTTGTGTGGTCCGGGTGTATAACCCTGCTGAAGGGTGTCGACTGAGATCCGTAGCGATGCTGCCAATTTTTTATTCCACTTCCTCACATAGGTGAAGGGGCGTATGAGACCGAATACCCAGTTGCCTGCAAGCACGGTAATGCCCGCATACATCATCATATCGGTCTGACCATTCTCTTCGTTATAGAAATTGCTGTTCTCATAGTCAAAGTTGTTGTTCCAGTAGAGCAGGCCGACTCCCACGAGCAGTAAACCATCCTGAATGAGCGCACCCGTTATATCACCCTGCATCCAGCTGCCGAGGCTCGGTGCGAAGAAGTTGAGACCTACACCAAGGCCCTGGTCCCGTCTTTCATAGGCTGAGTACATGGCGAGGCGTTCAGAATAGGGAATCTCACCCGCGAGGCGCTGCACCTCATAGATGCCCATTTTATCGAGAAACTCTTCCTCGTGGAGCATAAAGTAGAGGCGAATCTTCTTCTCCTCGATCTCTTTGTACCGCTGCTCCATCTCGGAGAAGAGCTGCTCGCCCTCATCTGTCTGCGGCTGGATGATTATATTTTTTGAGATGTTTCCAGAGTTGGGCTCGGGTTGCTCCCCCTCATAGAGTATGTCCTCTATCTTGTACCTGGGCACTTCGATGAGGCCGACCGTTGTGTCGATGACTATTTGCTCCTCGGTTGCTTCAACGATAATCCCGTTTAATACAGTCCCATCCTTGAGATATATGGTTGCAGAGAACGAGAAGGTTGCGACGAGAAGGAAGAGTAGAAAACACAGTACAATCTTCCAAAACACTTTTAACATGGTTACCCAATCATATATGTTATCATCCTACAGTATATCATATTTTCGTGAAAAATCATGTTCAAAACAAAAAATTTACCCCAAGGTGTATATGTTTAATGATGATGAGTCTTCATGTATTGTCAACCGTATCAATCATCCCTCTCTTTCTATTGACTCTCAGAACCCACAGACGTAATGTGATTATAATTACAAACAGGAGAGGAGGATCGATATATGTCTGCATTTAAGGACGTTATGCAAAGTGCCGACTGGAAGTCAGAGAAACATGTGCCTGCCATAGGTGCACCCGACAGCGTGAAGGCAGGGGAATATTTCAATGTTGAGGTTACCGTCGGCAAGGAGGTGGCCCATCCCAACACCACTGAGCACCACATACGGTGGGTTATCCTGTACTTCCAACCGGAAGGAGCGAAGGCACCCTTTCAGGTGGGACGCTACGAGTTTGATGCGCATGGTGAGTCAACTGAGGGTGCGAATCAGGGCCCTGTCTATACGAACAGCTGTGTGGTTACCTCCATGAAGACGGACAAGCCTGGTACACTGCTCGCTGCATCCTACTGTAACATTCACGGCCTGTGGGAGAGCAGCAAGGAGCTCAAGTTGAGATAGCCGTGTAAAGCCTTTGATCCCGGTACATATCTGTACGGGGGTACACAGCAATAACATAAAACCGGAACCACGCGTTCCGGTTTTTTAATTCTCATTAGGGGAAATTATAGGTATAATGCGAATTCACATGTGATCCGCCTGGAGGTATGTTAAGAGTAACAGCTAAATAGTGAAAGTAAGAGGAAGCAGTATGGTGACGGTCGGAATCATAGGTAGCGGAAATACCGGGGCGAATACGGCATTCTTCATAGCCGAGAAGGGAATAGCCAATGTGCTGCTCCACGATGTCAGAGAAGGGCTGTCAACAGGCAAGGCCCTCGACCTCATGGAAGCTTCACCGGTGAGGACTTATCGGACGAAGATCACAGGCACCGACTCTCTCGACGAAGTGCTCCGCTCCCCCATCATTGTTATCTCGGCAGGTTCGGTTCGAAAACCCGGCATGAAGCGTGAAGAGCTCCTCAATGACAATGTGACCGTGTTACGGGAGCTTGCGGGGGCCCTGAAGGGGCGGAAGGACGATGTAAAGGTCATCATCGTCACAGAGCCGGTGGACCTTCTCACCACGGTGTTCACCCTTGAGTCTGGGCTGCCGAGAGAGGCGGTGCTTGGGCTCGGCGGACTTCTCGACTCGACCAGGCTTCGCTACGCCGTGGCCCGCGACCTCGATGTCTCGGTTGAGGACGTGTCGGCCCTGGTTATGGGCAGACATAACGAGGAGATGATAGGCCTTCCGCGCTATTGCACTGTCTCCGGGGTCCCTGTACTCAACCTCATGATTCCCGAGCAGTTCGGATCTATTATGGATGAGACGCGCAGGGCTGGAGATTTCATTGCCGGTATGGCAGGACGCTCCACCGCATACTACGCTCCTTCCGCATCCGTTGCAGAACTCGTGGACGCCATGGTGCGGGATACGAGACGCCTGCTTCCCGTTTCCCTGCTGTTGCAGGGAGAATATGATGTCGAGGATGTGGCGATGAGCATACCGGGTATGATCGGCAGAGAGGGCGTTCTGAGAGTGTATCTCCCCAGGCTGGAGGAGTCAGAGCTCGAGCAGTTTCGGAAATCGGCGCGAAAGATGAAGGATTTCCTCGAAAAGAGAGCAGGATGAACAAGGTATCGGTTATCGGCGCGGGTAATGTGGGTGCCACCGCGGTTTACTATATTGCAGAGAAGAACCTGGCGGATGTCGTTATGGTGGATGTGGTGGAGGGGTTCCCGCAGAGCAAGGGGCTAGATTTTCTGCATGCCGCCCCGCTCAGGGAGTACAATGTCAGGATATTCGGCACTAATAATATCAAGGAGATTGCAGGATCGGATGTCATCGTGTTCACCGCCGGGGTCGCTCGAAAACCGGGTATGGACCGGATGGACCTGCTGAAAATCAATGCAAAGATTGCACAGGAGGCTTCAGCGGCAATCGCCACCTATGCTCCCGACGCTGTGGTGGTTGTGGTAACCAATCCCCTGGATGTTATCTGTATGGTGGTGCTGAAAGAGACGGGGTTCGAACCGGCACGGGTTGTGGGTCAGGCCGGTGTTCTCGATTCCACCAGGTTCAGGTACTTCATTGCGGAGGAATTGGGATTGTGGACCGGCGATGTGACGGCCATGGTTCTCGGAGGGCACGGCGACAGCATGGTCCCCCTGAGACAGTATACTTCGGTAAACGGTTTTCCCATCGATGAACTTCTCGACGAGGAGAGCGTGGAGCGTCTCGTCGAGCGTACGAGAAAGGGAGGGGCTGAGGTTATAAATTACCTGAAGACGGGGAGCGCCTTCTATGCACCGGCAGCCTCTACGGTGAAGATGGTGGAATCGATCATCAGGGATGAGCGAAGGCTGCTGCCTGCATCGGTTTATCTGAACGGCGAGTATGGTTATAAAAACATCTTTCTGGGTGTGCCTGTCTTTCTCGGTGCCGGGGGGGTAAGGAAGATTCTCGAGCTACCCCTGTCCGGGGATGAGAAAAGAGCACTGGACAATTCTGCTCGGGCAGTCGAGGAGGGAGTGGAGACTCTGGAGTCACTTTACGAGCAGAAAATACTGTAACTTTGCCCACTCCTCAGGTATCTGCACCGATTTTAATTGCAAGGTCAATACACACATGTCGAAAAAGATGGTTCTTGATAATGGCGTCACCTTGCTTGTCGATGAAATATCGACCAGTGGTGCCGTGTCCCTCGGAGCCTGGATTGACCTTGGGTCGCGGGACGAGAGTGACAGTGAGCGCGGATATGCACATATGATCGAGCATATGCTCTTCAAGGGAACAGGGAAACGAAGTGCCTATGACATCGCAGCGCAGATCGATTCATTCGGCGGTGAAATCAATGGATCGACCTCCAAGGAAAACACCTACTACTTCGTGAATGTGGCAGCCGGGCACTGGCCCGATGCACTTGATATTCTACTTGACATGTATTTCAAATCCTCTTTTAGGAAGGCTGAGTTTGAACGGGAGCGGCTCGTCATTCTCGATGAAATAAACATGGCTATCGATGACCCTGAGGACTATGTGGGTGAGCTCTTCTCCCGTGCAATGTGGGGCGAAAATCCGCTTGGCCTGCCTGTTTTGGGGGACCGTGAGAGTATTGGTTCGGTGTCGCTGGAAGAAGTGGTAAGGTTTCACCGTCGTCACTACGGCCGTCGAGGTTTGATACTTTCTGTTGCCGGAAACATAACTGCAGGAACATTTAAGAAGGGGGTTGAAAGTTTGTTTCAGAAGAGGGGATACCTCAACGGTGAGATAACGGAAAGGCCTAAATGCAACAAACCACGGGCATGGGATAAGAACTTTACGGAATTGAGAGACATCACTCAGGTACATGTTCTCTGTGGTGTAGAGGCATTTGGGTATGCAGATGAATCACGGTTTCCCCTGACACTCCTGAACATAGTCCTGGGTAGCAGTTTCAGCTCGCGCCTCTTTCAGAGGATTCGGGAGGAGAAGGGCCTCTGTTATTCTGTCTCCTCGATGGCAATCAACTACTCGGACTGCGGCGAGTTCAGCATAGGTTTTTCCACAAGTCCTGAAAACCTCCCCGTGGTGCTCGATGAAATCGACAGTGAACTGATGGATGTGGTGAAGAGGGGTATACGGAGGAAGGAACTGGAACTTGCAAAAGACAAGTTCAGGGGAAATTTTATACTCGCCAAGGAAAGCATCGAATGGAAGATGATCAGGATGGCCATGCAGGAGATGCTGTACGGAAAGCTCATTCCCTACGATGAAACGCTCAGCCGTATCGAAGCTGTTACATCCGAAGATATCGAAGAAGTTGTGCACACACTGTTCAGGGAACGAAGCTTCAGTTTCGCTTCCGTGGGCCCGCCGATACATGAGGCTCATGTGAAGGATTTCCGATTTTCCTTCTCACCCTAGCAAAAGGTAAGAAGGGCTGCACATGTGACTATGGGCATACTTTGGCACGAGTGTAAAAAAAGGTTGCAAAGTTCTAGATATTCCATAAAATAGCTGAAACTGAAATATTGATCCTGTCCATGGTACTCAAGATTTATCGTATCAGCAAGAAGAACCCTCTTCCGCGTTATATGACTGAAGACGCAAGCGGTATCGACCTCATGGCCTCCCTCGAAAGTCCGGTTGAGATGGAACCGGGTGAGTTTACCAGTATTTCGACTGGAATCATCGTTTCCATACCCAGGGGATACGAAGCACAGATAAGGCCGCGCAGCGGACTCGCCTCCAAGCACGGGGTGACCGTGCTCAATGCTCCCGGTACCATAGATACAGACTATCGGGGTGAGGTCGGCATAATACTCATAAACCACGGAAAAGAGAACTTTACCGTTACAAACGGCATGAGGATTGCTCAGATGGTCATCGCCCGTGTCGACAGTACTCGTATCGAGGAAGCGGTGAGTATTGAAGAGCTGGAAAAGACGGAAAGGGACAGTGGTGGTTTTGGGCACACAGGGGTATAGATATGTCGGATAGTAGGGGCATTCGGATCATACCGATTGGCGGCCTTGGTGAAATCGGTAAGAACATGATGCTCGTGGAACATGAGGATTCCATACTCATCATTGATGCGGGTATGATGTTCCCCAATGGGGACCTGCCGGGTATAGACTTCATCATCCCTGACCTGACCTATGTGCAGCAAAACCGTGACAGGATCGAGGCAATTATTCTGACCCACGGTCATGAAGACCATATCGGTGCTCTTCCCTATCTGCTCCAAGATCTTCGGGTTCCCATCTACGGAACAAGACTCACCATTGGATTCGCACGCAACAGGCTCGAGGAATACTCGCTGGGTTATGAACCCGAATTCATCGAGATCGAACCGCGCGAGAGTGTGAGGTTCGGTGCCATTACTGCAGAGTTCTTCCGTGTCTGTCACTCAGTGGCAGACGGTGTGGGTGTGGCTTTTCATACTCCCTTCGGTATTATAGTGCATTCGGGTGATTTTAAGTTCGACTTCACTCCCATCTACGATCATCACTTCGATTTTTTTAAGATCGCCGAGTTTGGTGAGAAAGGGGTACTTCTGCTACTCTCCGACTCCACCAACGCTGAGCACAAGGGCTACACACCCTCGGAGCGTGAGCTGAACAACAGCTTCTTCGACACGATCACCAGTGCAACCGGCAGGATCATCATCGCTACCTTCGCCTCGAATATTCACCGGATACAGCAGATATTTGATGTGTGCAGAAAAGCGGGGAAGCGTGTTTCCATCCTGGGTAGGAGCATGGAGAAGAATGTAACCATGGCCAGGGACCTGGGGTATCTTGAGTTCGATGAGGGTCTCGTTGTGGCGCCGGAGAAGATAAACAACTACAAACGGAACAGTGTGCTGCTCCTCACAACGGGTTCCCAGGGCGAACCCATGTCCGGCCTGTCGCGTATCGCCGGCAGCAGGCACAAGCAGCTCACCATCGAGAAGGGAGATACGGTTATTCTATCCGCATCGATTATCCCTGGAAATGAAAGAACAGTGTCCCGGGTGGTGAACAGCCTCTTCAGAAAGGGGGCACATGTCTTTTACGAGGGCTTCGCGGACCTGCATGTCTCGGGGCATGCATCACGGGAGGAGCTGAAACTCCTCATGGCAATTCTCAAGCCGCGCTACTTCATCCCCATTCATGGAGAGTTCAAACATTTGATCCATCATGCAGACCTGGCGAAGGAGATGGGCATCGAGGAAAAGAACATACTGATTGCTCAGAACGGTGATGTGATTATCGTGGATGAGGATGGTGTGCGTGCAACGGGTGTGGTGGAGACGGGGAGCGTATACACTGATGGTAAGAACACCGGTGATATCGGGAGTGCGGTGATTAGGGACCGGCATCGCCTTGCAGAGGAAGGTGTCGTCATCATCGTCATTCCGCTTTCCATGAACAATCATGGGGTGATGCATCCTGAAATCTACTCCAGGGGTTTCATATGCCTGCAGGATGCGGAGAGTGTTCTGGAGAGTGCAAAGGATATAGTTTTTTCTGAGGTACGGCAGCACCTGAAGAGAGGTAACCTGCAGCAGGATCAACTGAAATCGGCGGTGATCAATGCGCTGAAGCGTTTCTTCAGGAAAGAGGTTTCCCGTTCACCGGTTATAGTACCCTTTATCATTGAGGTTTGAATTGCCTATCTCCCACTTGAGCTGAAAACCTGGGAGGGGAGTGAAATGCCGAAAAAGATCCCTGCAAATAAGTGGGTAGAGATTGCACCCCTTACCGAGATCGAAGAGGGAATATCCCGACTTTTCGTGTATGGTCAGGACAGGGTGCTTGTGTATCGTTCGGGAGACGCAGTTACGGCAGTGCTGGCGGAATGCACCCATCACAGTGGGGCTCTCGAGGAGGGAATGCTTCTTGATCATGTACTGACCTGTCCGTGGCATGGTTCCCAGTTTGACCTTAGGGCGGCTTCCTGTAAATCTCCCCCGGCGCTGCATGACTTGCTTCAGTTTGACACTAAGACAAAGGACGGTATGCTGCTTCTCAAGAGAAAGAAACGCGAAGATGTCTCAGTGCATCTTCGGAGGGAAAGCGGTACTTATCTTATCATCGGAAATGGTGCTGCAGGATTGGCCGCAGCTGTCACCCTTCGGCGCGAGGGCTTTGACGGCCGTCTGATCATTGTCACCGCAGAAATGTACATGCCCTATGACAGGCCCCGGCTGTCGAAAGACTATCTCTCAGGCGAGTCTGACCGAAACAGCATATTTCTGCCCTTTGAGGAGTATTTCAGGCAGACGAGGATTGAACTGCTGATGGGACGGCAGGTGGCTCAGGTAGATCCCGAAGAGCGGCAGATTGTCTTTATGGATGGAGATTATCTCCTGTACGATAAACTGCTCATAGCCACGGGGGGAATACCGCGCACACCGGTCATACCCGGTACTGATTTAAAGAATTTCTTCCTCCTTCGCAGCCTCAGAGATGCAGATACCATCGCTGCATCAGTAAAGAGTGTCGAAAGCGCCCTCATCATCGGCGCCGGATTCATCGGTCTCGAGACAGCTGTGGTCCTACGGGAGCAGGGTATCGAGGTATATATTGTTGCGCCTGAAAAGGTTCCGATGGCAGATGTGTTTGGTAAGAGGATCGGGGAGCGGATACGGAAACTCCATGAGGAGAGGGGGGTACACTTTCATCTAGGAAGGTCGGTGACCGCTTTAAGAGGAGAAGGCAGGGTGCAGGGTGCCGAGCTTTCAGATGAGAGCACCCTGGAGGTGGACATGGTGGTTGCCGGCATAGGGATCGTGCCTGCGGTCCACTTTCTAGAGGACGCGGGCATTGTCGACAATGGGGCAATCCCGGTCAATGAGCAGATGTGCACCAGTGCAGAGGGGATCTATGCGGCAGGCGACATTGCACAGGTTCAGGATCTTGTAACAGGGGGTAGGAGACGCGTCGAGCACTGGACTGAGGCCATGCAGCAGGGGCGGCATGCGGCACGCTGTATGATGGGCTCGATGGAGCCGTACCACGAAATTCCTTTTTTCTGGACCACACAGTATGATACGTTGATACGATTCGCCGGGTATGTCCCGAAGGTGAAAAAGGTGGTGTACAGGGGTGATGTGGAAAAGGGTGAATTCACCGCAACCTATTATCGAGGCAGCAGGCTTTGCGCAGTGTGTGGTATAGGACGGGATCGTGAGTTTATGACGCTGCATCACATGATGCGCGATGGTGCGACCATAAGGAAGAAAGATATGAAGCATGGTGAATTTCAGCTTGAGGGCGCCATGTACAGATCTTTCCAATGAAAACTATAGCGCGGATCACATTTCAGACCAGTGTGGTAAGAACTCGTGTGGCTGTAGCGATGTATCTGCGCCGATGTTTACGCATGGGTAATGACTGCAGACGGGTCCTCTCCCTCAACACCTTCAGTCTCGCTTCGGTCAGTTTTTTCCTCTCCAGGACTTCTCTGAACTCGGATTCAGCTCTCTTCTGTGCGACCTGAAGCTTCATGAGGATGCGGCTCTTCACATTCACCTCCGCATCTCCTGTGGTGTCCACCGAAACGAAGAGGCTTCCCTTCATGTCCTCGGCAATTTTCGTTTGCACACCATCACTCTGCGTCGAGGGCATACAGCTGAAGGGCTTGATGGATATTACCATGTGTGCCTGATGTTTGCGTACCGCATATATATGCTTTCCTGCCTCCATGTGCCCTTCGCCGCCTATAAGCCTGACATGGTAGTATGGGGCAGCGTATCGTGCAAGCTGTCGCTGACGGGCGAGTTTATCGGGTCTGTTTTTCAGAATGAATCTGAAATAGGCGAAATGCAGACGTATACTTGTCTTAAGCAGCCAGGCAGGAAGTATCTTCCTTAGGGCTTTAAGCCTACCTCGAAATGCCCGGTCCCGGGTAAACTGTATCTTTTCCCAGAAGAGGTACTCAAGCCAGTTGCTGAGGGGCTCAACCACAGGCTCTGCGCCCTCCTCGACGAGCCATGAGGGTAGGCCGTAGCTCGCGTCGCCTTCATGGAGGTGTGAAAAAATTTCTCCGATTATCTTGACCTTCGGTTTCGGTCTCAAATAATCGAGCTCGAGGCTGTTGAATGTATCTCGGATCTGTTTCAGTGATGGGGTGATGGATCTGTTGTATCTGAATACAGCGTATAGCAGGTCGAGTGTGCTGTTTCGCCATCGGTCGACACTTTCAGGTATGACTTCATAGGGTTTAATTTTATAGTAGAGGTTGTTCAGCAGGTCTGCGAGAATGATGGCGTTGATGAACCGGCTCAAATGCCTCTTTTCGAAGCGGAATCCCAGATTGTGCAGGTCCTGTACCAGGGCCGCATTCTGCTGTACACCCACAACTTTAAACCCTGGAAACCCGGCATCGTGGAGAGCCTTGCGGTATTCAATCTCATACATGCCGAATCTGCAGGGGCCACAGGCTCCGGCTGTCAGGTAGTAATATTTCTTCTCTATATCCTTCTCCCCGGAAGTCCTGAGACACTGGAGGAATCGGATGAGATTGCCGGCAGTGTAGTACACAGGGTTGCACTGTCCCCTGTTGCAGTATATCCTGCCTATCTTGAGTGCTTCACCGTCAGGCTCGGGGAGACGAACAACGTCCTGGCCGAGAAACCTGAACAGGCCCTCTAAAAGGGTTTCGTGGGCTCTGGTCAAACCACTGACAATGACCGTTGCCATGAACCCTCCGCTCTCTGCGACAGCTCTTCCCGATAGCGCTGCAGAAAGTAGTGAATGCTTTCCACACGCAGTCTGATAGAGCTCTCCGGTCTGTTTTCGTCGATCTCATGAAAGGTAAAATACGGTGAGGCCGACTGGCTGAACAGGTCGTCGAGTAGTGAGTAGAGCGGGGCGTCGTGTCCGCAGCGGAATGAAGAGAGATCAAGGGCAATGAGATTGGGGTGGCGTGACACGAATTTGGCCGCCCATATCTTCAGAGAGGTGTTCTCGCTGTAGCACTTCATCCACAGGTCACGGATATCCATGGGATGTCCCCTTTCAGACTCCTGCTCAAAAATCCGTTCTACCAGCTGCCCGGACCTCGGAAGGCTCTCGATGGTGAACAGGGGATAGCCATGACTGTTCAGGGCATCAAGGATACCGTGGTTAACTCCGGGGTCATTGTGATAGGGTCTTCCGAGAAGTACGATCCCGATCCCGGATTTCTGTTCGAGGTCGAGAATAACGCGCTCGGCCCTTGCCTGCAGGTTTGCGAGAGAGCTTTCCCATAGGCGCAAGGCAGTGTCCATGGCCCTGCGGTTCTCACCCTTCGATATGCGGAAGAGGGGGTGCAGCGAACTGTATAGCTGCCGTTCGAATACATCCCATTCGGCCATATCACAGACAGGGTCGACATAGTGAATGCCTCGATCATGAAACTCGTTTCCATTCAGGGTGAATGCTGCCTTGACCGATTCCGGTGTCGCGGCGAGTGCCGTACAGGCCCAGTGATAGGGTGCCCCATATATTTCGCCCCTTGTCATGCGGATACAGGGAAAGAAAATATGGGTAACAGCATCCCTGCTCATAAGGTCATATACATGGGCAATGGCGATCTTTGAAGGGAAGCAGGGGTCAATTGAACCCCTCCCTGCAGTTTTCCTGTACAGTTCTGGTGTCGTATACCCGGAAAACAGAATTTTTCCCGCCCCAAGGGCTTCAAAGTAACTTCTGAAGAAGAGGCCTGTGGAATATATGCCAAGCACACGCGGTATGCCAATGACGGCTTTCTCGAGCAGTTTGTTTCGCCTGATGTGATATGAAGATGAAGATCTCTCTGCCGGTGTCCTGTCTGGACGGGTAGCGAACATCATCCTGTTCGAGAGATGCACAAAATGAGGTGCATCCTCACGAGAGCTGGGGCTTCCCGCTGCAGACTTTCTATTCTCATCAGTCTCTGCTCCCCGCTCGCAGTTTGCAATGATATGGCTGTTTCTGTAATCACCCGCACTAACGGATATGAAGGTTCTCATACATCGATTCCCGCAGCGTGTGCACCTGGTATCTTCGTTCTTCTCGACACTGTATTGAACGAGGTCGATGGAATCGAAACCAATAAAGCTGGATGCGGGTATATGAGAGGTCATCTTCCCCGATTCGGTATAGATTTTTGATGAGAGGGTCCTTCTCGCTTCAATTGCAGCGCCAATGGCACCGGCAGCTTCCTTGTAGGGATGTAGGTGTATCTGTGCGTCTCGCACCCTTGATTTGATAAAGTCCTGCTGCGCTTTAACGACAGCGAGGTTGTTGTGCGTGCCGCCCTGGAGCACGAAATGCCTTCCCAATCTGCTCAGATTGGGTTCCCGCACCACATACAGCCACACGTTGAGGGGGAGCACCTGTGCAAGGCCCGCCATGATTTCTTCGGGCTTCCAGCCAAGCTGCTGGAAGTTCACGATATCAGCCTCGAGAAACACGGCACACCCGAAATTGAACTCAGGTATGGTACCGGCTGTGAAGGCCGCCTCAGCATACTCGTCGACTGTGTACCCGAACCGTTCGGCCGTTGACTGCAGATAGTATCCGTTTCCCGCCGAACACTGGGTGTTGAGCCTGAAGTCTCTGATTGCACCGTTTTTAAGAAGTATGATCTTAATATCCTGCCCGCCTACATCACAGACAACGTCGCACCCCGGGTAGTATTTGAGTGCTCCCAGCGTGTGGGCTACGGTTTCCACCACGGCAGTATCACCGCCAAAAACGGCGCTCAGGAGGTCCTTGGCATAACCGGTAAAACCGATACCTCGTACATTGAGTTTCACGCCCCGCTGCCGGACCTTTTCGTGCAGCTCTTTAAGTATGGACCGAGTATCGTCGACCGGATTGCCCTGCGATATCAGGTATGCCGTCTCCATCACGTTCTCACGCGTGTCGAGAATGACGCCCTTTGTGGAAGTGGAACCACCGTCAATTCCCATGTAGACGTGCAGCTCCTTCCCGGCAGGAGGGTATGTGCCGCTATGGGGCCTGCTCATGTATGTTCCTGAGAAATGCCTTCTCTCCTCTTCTGTGTGCAACAGAGGCGGGCCGCCGGATTTTAGCGTTCCTTCAGGATTTCCCTTTTCTCTGCTTTCTGCGATTCGATCCATGAAGGTACTGCATCCTATTGCTGGTTCCCCGGATTCTATGGATGCGCCAAGAAGCGCTGTACCCAGGGCACCGTAATACAGGGCATTGTGAGGGACGCGTACTGCGTCTCTATCGAACGCTATATCCCGCTCTTGCCAGAGGGATTCAAGACGGGCCTGCCATGTTCCCCGCAGTGCGGGAAAAAAGACATTGGGACCGCCCAGGAGCAGCAGGGGTGGTACAGGCATATGCCCCCGTGCAAGGACGGTGAGGTTCTGCTCGACAATAGCTTGGAAGAGAGAGAGCAGTAAAGCTTCGGTCGCTACTCCCTGCTTCTGGAGGCTGTTGAGGTCTGTTTCTGCGAAGACACCGCATTTACCGGCAACGGGGTATAGCATCTGCGGATCATATGCTATGTCGAGAAGACTCCTTTGGGTGATGCAAAGTTTCAGGAGTATTCGGTCGATCGTTGCACCCGTTCCTCCTGCACAGCGGTCGTTCATGGCGACGAACCTGCCGTTACTTCCTCGCCACGTGATATACTTGGAGTCCTGACCGCCCAGCTCAAATACAGACGCAATGTTTTGGTGCAGGTGCTCGACAGCGGTACCGAGGGCATTTACTTCCTGGTAGTGACGGACACCCATGAGCCTGGCCACCTGTTTTCCACCGGACCCGGTTGTGAATACATGTAAGTCCGGGTCTCCAAGGTTTTCACGGATTAGAGCGAAAAAATCCATGACCTTGTCGAGTTGCCTCGTTCGGTGCCGCTCGTACCGCTGCCAACGAATCATATTTTCATCATCCAACAGCACCGCTTTTACTGTTGTGGAACCGACGTCGAGTCCGAGGGCAAACATACTATGAAGATACAAGGTTACTGTCTGTAATGCAAGGGTTAGTCGGGCCCACGTTGGTATGAGGTAGTAGACCCATGTGACCCTGTCTTCATATCCCATCTACAGCACATGCAGGGCTAGGTGAGGTGAGGTTTAATTCTGTTTAAGAGCTGCTTTTTGGGGAATGCGCCTATAACCCGATCGATTTCCTTTCCATTCTGGAAGAATATGAGTGTAGGTATATTCATTACACCGAATTTGAGTGGGGTATCCTGATTCTGATCAATATTGAGCTTCACAACCTTGAGTTTGTCACTGTATTCTTCTGCAATCTCCTCGAGAACAGGTTCCATCATCTTGCAGGGGCCGCACCACTCGGCCCACATATCGACGACTACCAGCTTATCCGATTCACTGACCGTATCTGAAAACTCGGCATCCGTTGTGTTCAATATCTCCGCCATTTCCCCTCCGGATCATTTTTTTGCCTTAAATATAGTATACGCATTTTGGGGGGACAATAAAAAGTTGGGGTAATAGATTTTTCTAACTGGTCGATACAGTAGATGAACCGGTCATGAATGGTGAGCGGTGTATTTATTAAGCTAAGGAAGATCGTGCAATGGTCAGGGGACTGTACACAGGTGCATCGGCGATGATTGCCCAGATGCGGCGAATCGATGTGCTTTCCAACAATCTTGCGAATGTGAACACTCCTTCCTTCAAGAGGGATTCCACTCTTATGAAGGCGTTTCCGGAAATGCTCATCAGGCGCATCAATGATGACGGGGTCAGGGTCATTCCCATCGGGTCATACGATCTCATGCCTGTGGTTGGCAAAATGGGCACAGGTGTCGAGGTCAATGAGGTGTACACGCGGTTCATACAGGGATCTTTGAAACAGACGGAAAATGATTTCGATCTGGCCCTTGATGGGGATGGGTTTTTCAGCGTTATGACTGTGGAAGGTGAGCGGTATACGAGAAACGGGAGCTTTCTTATTGACAGTGACGGTTATCTGGTCACCAAGGATGGCCACAAGGTTCTCGGTGAGAATGGAACGATTCAGATAAAGAAAAACAACTTTCTGGTTGATGAAGACGGGAACGTTTTTGTCAATGATGAGTACACGGACGATCCACAGAGACTCGTCAGCATGGAGGAGAACGAGTGGAATGACACAGTACTTGTGGACAGGCTGAAGATCGTTAATTTCCCCAAAGTGCGGCATATCAAGAAAGTCGGTGACAGCCTCTACCAGGAAACTGAATATTCAGAGCCCGCCTTCGTGATTGAAGAGGAACGGCCCAAGGTCTTTCAGGGCTTTCTGGAAGCATCAAATGTAAACCCTGTAACTGAGATGGTGAACCTTATCGAGGTGCATCGTAACTATGAGGCAAATCAGCGGATGATTCAGGCCCATGACGGAGCGCTCGGAAGGGCAATCAATGAAGTTGGCAGGATTTAAGGGGAGATTCTGTGGGCAGTGTGAGCCCCCAGCATACCGGAAGGAGTTAAGAAAATGATGAGATCCCTCTGGACAGCCGCAAGCGGCATGATAGGGCAGCAATTCAACATAGATACGATTTCACACAACCTTTCAAATGTAAATACCACAGGCTACAAGAAGGGGAGGCCTGATTTTGAGGACCTGCTCTATCAGACCATACGGGCTGCAGGTACACCTGCAACCCGTGACACACTCGTTCCCACGGGTGTTCAGGTGGGGCACGGAGTACGGCCCGCGGCTACGCAGAAGATGTACTCCCAGGGCAGCCTACAGAATACCGGAAACAAACTCGACCTCGCGATTGAGGGAGAGGGATTTTTCAGGGTGCAGCTCTATGACGGTAGCTTCGGCTACACACGGGACGGGACCTTTAAAATCGATTCAAACGGGCAACTGTTAACCAGTAATGGCTATAAGCTGAGCCCGGAGATCATCATGCCTGAGGGATTCGTCTACTCTGATATTTCGATCAGCCAGGACGGGCTCGTGACTGTAAAGCGCTTCGGTGATGACGCAATCATAGAAGTGGGTCAGATACAGATGTACCGTTTCGTCAACCCTGCCGGCCTCAAAAACATCGGTCAGAACCTGGTCAAGATAAGTGCAGCCTCGGGTCCTCCCATCGAGGGAAGACCGGGTTTCTCAGGGATGGGTAGGCTGCAGCAGGGATTTCTCGAAATGTCAAACGTGCAGATCGTCGAAGAGATGGTGAATATGATCGTTGCCCAGCGTGCCTATGAACTCAACTCAAAGGCCATTATTACGTCTGATTCCATGCTTGCCACGGCAAATGCACTGAAGAGGTAATAGCTATATGCTTCAGATCCAGGATTTCACACCCGTAAACGTCGATATCTTCCAGCTGCAGAACCGGGAGGACCCGGTCAGAAGGGCAGGAGAGTTCGAGCGAATACTTCAGGCTGAAATGAAGAGGGGCGAAGGGGCAGAAACCGCACAGTCAGAAAGGCATGGGGGGATGCCTGACAAGGAACTGCTCGACGTCTGCTACGAAATGGAATCGATCTTCGTCGGGCAGATGCTGAAAACCATGCGGAAGACGGTCATGGAGACCAATTTCTTCGGTAAGAGCATGGCCAAGGATATCTTCAATGATATGCTGTATGATGAGTATGCCAAGGTTATGGCGAAGAGTGATGCCTTTGGACTCGCCCGTCAGATATACACCCAATTGCGTGGATAACTTCCCCTTTACTCTCGCCTTAAGCGATGTATCCCCTTTTTTGTGGAATTAAGTGATGTGTCCCCACTATGCTTGAATAAAGAGAGCTATCCCCTTTTTTAGTGTCTCCAAAGATGTGCATAACGATATAGAATGGTTGTGAACAGGTGTAACTAGTGATATGCTATATAGTTGAATATGCCAGCACAATGGCAAAACCGATCGATTTGGAATAGCGCGCCGGAAGTGCAGATAGTTACGTGGGTAAATACAGGATCGGCACAGCATTAGCCCTTCTTATCATTACACTCACCATTGCCACACCTCTCTCCGCTGCCAGGTTCTACATTCTGGAAGACTACTACAACATCGTGTACAGCCCCTATGCAGGGGATACGTTGCCCTTTGTAACGGACAGGGACACGAGCCCTCTACTGTACAATGCCTACCGGGACCATGAACCTGCAATACCTGGTCTCTTCGCCAATGGTGAACTTCAGGATGACAGTTATGTACAGGTAAATCTCGAGGGACAGCTCGAGCTGAACATGTTCTATGGAAAGGATTTTGCACTTGGAAACAGTAGCACCACAGGTGCTGGGACAGCTGGAATTTCAGACGGCTTCGGGTATGATTTCATATCGCGCATTCTCCTCACCGGGTCTGTTGCCGACCGTCTGTTTATTGAATTCGACTATGACTCAGAGCGAAAAAAGGAGGAACTCGGCGGAGACCGGAATACCTATTTGGTATCGTACAGGGGTAAGGAGGACGAGTTCATCAAGGAAGTCAGTGTCGGTAACAAGGAACTCGCCATCAAGGACAGCAGGTACCTGAAGATTGATGAGGGGAATGCCGATTCCTTCGCCCTGAAGGGAAATGCGGGATGGGAGAAATTGCACATGGAGGGCCTCCTCCGATTCAACGATGCACTGTCGGGGAGAAAGGAGTTCAGCGGTTCGCGAAACGATGTCGCGTTTGCTGCTCTCGATGTGGAATATGTGAGAAATCAATTCTTCATTATACCGGATATCGGTATCGACGAAGATACGCTGGAGTTGTATAAGACTGCAACGGGATCTTTTGATGTAATGGTGGATGAGAAAAACTTTGCACTCCTCACGCGGGGCCGAGATTACACCTTCGACAACACACGCGGCCGCATCTACCTGTTGAATGCTCTTCTGAATGACGAGGAGCTTATCATCTCTTACGAAAAAAGCGGGGTGAGTGTGGGAGCCATTGCACTCGGTCAAGATGCGATCATCGATACCTCTGGGGCTCGAGACAATTTTAACAGCAACAACTATCCGGAATATTTCTATTTCGACGTAAGCACAAGCACCACCTACCTCTATCTGCAGAAAAACAATTTTAACTCCTACTGGGAGCTCAGAAACGGTTATTTTCTGGACGAGTATGAGGGCGAGGCCCTGTTCAATGTGAACATTGAGCTGCGTGCAACGGCAAATAAGGGCATAAACAGGAACTACGACAGCATATTGGATCAGTTTGAGGTCGATACCAGTGCGGGTGTGCTGTTTTTCAACTTCCAGGACACAGTTGGATTCTATCCCAGACCATTTCCCGGTCCTGAACCCTATCCAGTCTACAATCCCTTTGATCCTTTGAATCCCATATATGGTGGGGTAGGGGATCCCCTACCGGAAGATTCGATCAATACACTGCATATCTCATACAGCTACAACACGGACATATACTTCCTCGATTTCAACCTCGTTCCGGGAAGCGTGGAGGTCTACCTGAACGGTGTACTCCTCGATCCGAAGTACTATACGGTCGATTACGAGTTCGGCATGCTCACCTTTGACCCTGGCCTGATCAAATCGTCGGATAGAATTGTCACGACATACCGGTACACCGGCTTCGGGTCCGGTGAGCAGGGCCTCTTCACTGCTTTGGGATTTTATTACGAAAACGGTCCTTTCTATGCACAGAACCTGACAGCCTATGAGACCGGCTTGAAGGGACGCGAGGCGCCCGATGTGGGAAGCGAGGATACCGCAGCACTGACGAACGCTACAAGCGTGATGGTAAACCTGGGTGCTACCGATGAGGATGAGGAGGGTCTCTACGCGATTTTCGATGGGGAGTTTGCCTTTTCTCAGACGAACAACAACGTGTACGGCAGTGCCATCATCGCAGACATGGAGCGGGACGATTTCACAATCGACATCAGCCTGTACGATCAGGACTGGATAGTGGCAACTAAAACATCATTACCTGCATTTCCTATAGATCTCAGCTTGAGCGATCGTGGCGATGTTTTATACAGGAACTACTGGGAAGACAAAACCTTTGGGAGCGCGGAGCTCAAGACCCTTTCCTGGAATATCCCTTCAGATCAGGTGTTCAGCTACAGTGAGAAGGCTGGACCCTACAACGCGGCGGATAAGCCGACTGGTGGTACCGACACTTCGCTGGTCATTGATTACGAGTTCACCGCCGGCAGCACCGAGCCCTACGCGTCGGTTGCCATACCCCTGAGCAATGCAAATTACTCCGCCTATGAGCGGTTCAACATGAGCATCGAGGGAATGGATATTTCTGGTGACAGTATACAGATCTATGTCGAGCTTCTTCAGGAGTATGACGAGGACCTGAACAATAACCGCCCACAGAACCCCATGCCCGATGGTGAGAATACCATCAATGATGCCGGTTTTCCAATCACACCCTGGAACGGGAATCCAACAGTCATCGGTACTGACAGGGAGGGATCGAGTAACGGCCGCATAGATTCGGAGGACCTGAACAAGAACGGCATACTCGATACAGGCCCTGATACAGGCGTGCTGATACGGGGTGACACGACCGACTATATACAACAGTTTTCAACCGGGAATAGTGGCTGGAGGTATCTATCGGTGGACATACTCTCCCTGATCGAGAGTAAACCGGAGGTATTTCAGAGCGCTGCAGCTCTCCGGCTGACCGTCACAACGGTTAATCCGCCTCCTGCTCAGGATGTAACAGGTAAGGTCGTCATCAACAGGATCTGGTTTTCGGGTTCGAGCCTGGTGAACGAATCCAAGGATTATCTCAACATCAGCGAAGTATCTGTGGACGAGAACCCCGATGTTGATGACCATGCACTGTCTAAGGATTATCCGGGTCTCTACGACGAGCTCCACGGGGACGCTTCCTACCGCAGCCGAAACAATCTCGTCGAGAAGGTGCTGAAGGTCTATTTTGACCCCACTGCAATGACGCAGCTCGATCAGGGAGAGGAAGCAGCGGTCGCCCGCCGTTTCGCCATTCCAATGGATATCTCTTTCTACGGCGACTACTCCATGTTTCTCTACCTTCCGGAATCCGAGACGGTGCCGTCCAATTTGGACTTCACACTCTCGTTCGTGAGCAGCCAGAATGAGGAGCTTCGTACTGTCATCCCGGGATCACAGATCGTACAGGGATGGAATCGCATCGATGTCCATCTGAAATCGCCCTATACGGTAGAGTTGAATGGCCAGGATGTTATCAACATGACGAAATCGGGTGATCTCCGAATTTTTAACAGGCTCGCCGAGATTCAGTTCGGTTTCTATGCCAACAGCGGTGATGTAACTCAGCCCCTGGAAATCTGGCTCGATGAATGGTTCGTGCGAAACAGTGAAGGGTATTTTGACACGGCCTTTATCACTGAGGGGACCTTCGGCTATAAGGGAGATGTGCTCTCGGTTGCAGAGTTTCCCCTCATAAGCAATCCATCGCTGCTGCTTGGATTTGAACGACAGGAGGGGAAGTTCTATACCAGTACTGATGAGCGGAACGACCGTCTCTATACGGGTCTGGACATTGATCTGTTGAAAGTGCTCGGTACAGAGGTGTACCTGAGCCGGGAGGACATCACCACCATTAGAAACGAGGAGGATTTACCCGGCGATTTGAGCACCGATGACTATCGTACACAGCAGTCCCATACCCTGGAGCTCGCATTCGATAATGCATACATACCCTCTATCAGACATTCCTATGACAGATATGTAACGAACAGCAAAGAGATAGATCTCAATCCCACCGATTATCAGCACTATGACCAGACCGCCTATGACGATTCGCTGCTTTTCTCAGAACAGGTCGATTTTCCCTTCGGTTTGTCCCAGGCGTACACCTTCAATCGTTTCTGGCTCTACACTGACACCTATGAGACCATACCCTCGCAATCACTGGATCCCACGCGGGAGCAGGATGCCGTTGTGGACCAGCAGGACCGGTTTGATCTATCCTTCAGCTGGAACAGTAACATCATAGCAACCTATTTATTACGGAACCAGCAGTACACCGGACTCTCTGTTCCTGAAGCTGAGAGCTGGGGCAGTGCATATATCAACCGCCTGAGCACACTTTTCACGCCTGTGGGCGAGACCATCGAAAACGGCACACTTGCTTCCACAACCGACGGATACGGGTTGGACATCAGTATACCCCTCATGAAGATTGTGGGATTCAACCTGATCTTTGATACTGATTACTCTCAGAAGAACTTCTCCTTTGATGAAGCAGACCGGGATACGGTGTACAATCACGATTTCGAGATGGCCATTCCCTTTTACTTTCTTGGAATCGATAGGATCGAGGTCACTCCCCTGATGCGCCGCGAGTTCAGGGGTGACTATAAGACTGTATCGGAATCTCTCACCCGGAGAGATATGTATCTGGAGAGCTACAGGTATATGTTCATGCCCCCCTTTTACTATATGCATCCCGGGGGAAGGGATAAGGATTACGATGCCGTGAACATTTACAAGGGCAGCTCTGAAATATCAGGTAACTCTGTGAACTCCCTCTTCAACAGTTATATTCTCGATGTGGCCTTTGGGTATGACCGTTGGTTTATACCAGGTTGGGTTACCCTTGGCATAAACGGGGAAACACGCAGGGAGGGGGAATCATACAGGCAGAGCAGGGGCTGGACAGCCTCCATCCAGTACAACGTACCCCTCTCCCATGCCGAGAAATACTTCAAGAACAACATAGTGATGACCTTTGATTATGAGGGTGAAAGGCAGTTTGATACCAAAGTACTGAATAACAGCTTCTCCCTGACAACCGAGTACAACTCCCTGCGTACCGAGTTTCAGGGCCTGAAGATATATGACCAGGTCGAGTATACCAGAACGAGGCAGCATAAAGGTGACTCGGACTATGCACTCATTCCTGGTGTTCCCGATAGCGATTCCAGTGTAGCTCTCGTACCGCCATCGGATACGATCGAAAACGAATTCAGGCTGAGTTATCTCTGGGAGGTATTCCCGAAAAAGGGATTTCTCTTTGTGAAACCGGATCCGGAGTTCAAAAGTTCAATCAAGAATCTGGAGGTTCTGACGATTGAGAATGTTTATACCATTACTGAGAGGGAGCAGTCGGAAGGATTCAGTAATATCCCCCTGCGCCTGACCCTGGAACATGAAACGGAGTATGAAATCACCGACAGCCTTATATTCACCGCCTTTTCCAGGTTCCAGTTTGGTGTTGAAGAGAAGGTAACCCCCGACTACAGCAGCGGAAACCTGCTGACGTCCCTTGGTTTCGAGCTTGGCCTCAAGATGGAGATCTATTTCTAAATACCGATAATATTAATGTTTATGATCCCTATTCTATCAGGGACGAACACGCATGGTTCCATGTAACTGATTGAATTCGTTTATCTACTGCTGTATACTAGACTCATAAGGGTCTCCGGGAGGATTGTATGTTAAAAAGGATACTCATCACCGTTTTCCTTGTCTGTATGGCAGTCTCACTGCTCTACGGGCAGTCAGCAGATGAAACCCCTCGGAAAGAGGAAGAGCAGAAATTGAATTTTGACATGGGTATCATTATAGGACTGACGAGTTACGAGGACATAGTTGGGGTACAGGAGGGCTATCAGAAGCTCGGTTTTTATCCGCAATTCTCCCGGGGCCAGTGGCGGCTTGGTTTTGATTTTACCCTTGAGTTCGACGGCAATTTCAACCTCAGGGACCTGGACAAGGACGGCAAGGCGGACACCTGGACTACTTTTTCCGACTGGCTGTACAAGGTGCAGTACGTGGAATATGCGCACAAGGGTGATCCCATATATGGGCGAATCGGCGAGTTCGACAGTTACTATATGGGGTATGGTATGCTCATGAAAAACTTCAACAACAACCTCTTCTATCCCTACGTTCTGCAGCGCGGCCTACTCTTCGACTTCGGTGCAGAGGCTATTAATTTTCCATACCTCGGTATCGAAGCGGTGGCCAATGATGTGCTCGATTGGGACGTTCTTGCTGCCCGACTGTTTGTCAGGCCTCTCGCCGGAATGAGCAATCCCCTGATAAGCCAGCTCGAGCTAGGCGGTACGGTTGTGGCAGATCTCGATCCGCAGCAGGAGTATGACTCAAAGAACAACCGTCCTCCCAAGGACAATTCGGCCAGTGATACGGTGACTACCTTTGGCCTCGATGCAGGACTCCCCATCATACAATCAGAAGACATGGACCTGGTGACTTACGTTGACTGGGGTATCATTGTGGGCAGGGGCAACGGTATTTCAGCCGGGGCTGATTTTCGGTATACCTGGTTCAGCCTGCTTGCCGAACTGCGCTATCTGGGCAAACAATTTGTACCGCACTATTTCGATCCCTTCTACTGGGTTGATCGGCCCGGTAAATATGACTACCTCAACCAATTCACCGACGGTTATTTCGGGTACCTGGTGGGCACAGACCTGAACCTGTGGAACGTTTTCACCTTGTACTTTCACTGGGAGGACGGCCTTGCCGATGATGTTGATCCCCGCATCTTGACGGGCCTCGTTCTTTCCGAAGACGCATGGAAAAAGATAGGATTTCACATCACCTATGATAAAAAGGGTATAGGGAGCTTCAAGGATTTCGCAGATCTCGACAACAGCCTCTTCGAAGCCCTTTTCGAATACAGGGTCACCGATTTTGCGAGCCTCGTTTTCATACAACAGCACTCCTTTAATCCTCCAAATTCTGTGACACCCATAGCAAAGTCGGTGAGTCAGACTTTCATTGAAACACGTTTCCTATTTTAGCGCAGGGGAGGAAGATGCCATGAGGAAGGTTTTATACATAGGTGTAGCTCTCTTGAGTATCCTCTCTTTCGGGTACGGGTTTGCACAGGAGAGCATGACGCAGATTCCCGCTGTTATCACCTACCTTGTGGGAAACGTGGATGTCGACAACCCTCCGGACAACAACGTGGAAGATTTCCAGATTGCCGAGCTCGATATGCAGCTCCCTCAGGGTACCATCGTGAGGACCGGGAGGGACGGGCAGTGTGAGCTGTCACTCCACGATGGAAGCATAGTTAAGATCTCACATACCTCTGTCTTCAAGATTGAGGACATATCCTACAACGAGGATTCGGGTAAAAAGCGCAGCAAATTCAAACTCATGTTTGGCAAGATGAAGGCAACAGTGGCCAAGCTCACTACATCGGATTCCGAATTTGATGTTCGATCAGGAACGGCACTGGCAGGGGTCCGCGGGACCACCTACGGAATATTCTTTGACGGCGTACAGGCGCAGGTTCTTGTATTCGACGGTTCTGTATCACTCGAGAGTATAACAGGTGCCTTCGAACCCCAGGTCATTAAAAAGGGGCAATTCAGCACGGTACTTTCAGACGGCCTTGCAGAATCGGCAACCAGAATCCCCAAGAAAGTATGGCAGGAGTGGGACGAGGAGTTCAGCCCTTTTTCTGAAGAGGCGGAGGAGATCGTGGAGGAACAGCCTGAGGAGAAGCCTGAAACCACCTTTGACAAGGGAGAAAGGAAAATCAGTCTCGGTGCGACCTTTGGAAGCCTGACAATCGAAGATGCTTTTTACAATCGATGGGCCTTTTTGACTGAGTACAACAGGGGCAGGTTCGGGGTCGGACTCTATCTTCCAGCCATATTCTTACCGGAAAATGGCCTCTTCTCATTCAACAAGTGGCACAACAAGAATGAGTGGGATTTTACAGACTTTGAAGACATAATTCATGATCTTCTCGTCAAGATCTACTATATGCGGTATGGCGAGGAAGGCGACCCCCTCTACTTCAGAATGGGCGGCCTCGAGCGGGTGAAGCTGCATCAGGGATTCATCGTGAACGACTACACCAACATGCTCTACTTCCCGAAGGAGGTGAGCACCGGCGCAGTGCTGGGTGCCGATCTCTCGATTGTAGGCGTCGAAACCCTCGTCGCGCATGTCGACAGGGGGCTTCAGACTTCCGCGGCCAGATTGTACCTGCGACCGCTGGGGGGCAAGGTACCCCTTTCCATTGGCGGAACGATATTTCACGACTGGCCCAAGCCGAACAGCGCCTCGTGGCCTCCGGGTACAACCGATGAAAACCAGCTTCCCCGCATATTCATCGTGGGCCTGGACGTGGGATTTCCAATTACCCAGCTCGACTCCTTCACCATGGAGATCTACGCGGATGCTGCGAAACTGGGCTATCAGTACAATGAGCTGCATCCGGCTCTTGCCGATACCGGCGTAAATGAGGGTAAGATAGAGTTTCTCGATGGGTTTGGAATTGCACTGGGTCTGACCGGTACAGTCATATCCATGGTGGATTACCGTGCAGAATACCGATTTATCCGTGATTATTACGAGCCGGGAATCATCGATTTCAACTGGGACAACAACCGTCTGACCTATCAGCAGGAACTTCTCAACCTGATTCTCGCACAGAATGATCCTTCCTACACAAGTGCAGATAGTTCCGGATTCTATCTGTCAGGTGGTGTGCGGCTCTTCGATATGAAACTTGCAATGGGTCTCGGGTATGGACAGTATAATCGCTACACCGGCACCAGCACAGAAAACATCGAAGAGGGTCAGATTTACCTGAGGATGGAAGAGGGCCTCCTTCCAAAAACCTGGGGACAGATAACCTATGACCGGAGCGACAACTTCAGCAGTATTTTCAAGGAGCCCTTTGATGAGAGTACCCTGTTCAAGGCTGATATCTTCTATCAGGCGGCACCGCTTCTCACCCTTTCTCTCAGGGTCAAACGGACCTATCAGTTTGACGATGCAGCCCAACAGTGGCGGCCAATAGATTCCTTTGGCATCAATACGATGATTTCATTTTGAGAGTATTATTCCTGTACACGCATCAATTTCATTTTCTAAAAAACTTGTGCACCTGATCTCTCATAATGTACGTGGAAGGCGGGCCGCTGCTGTCATTGCCGGCGCTTCGGTACGATCCGGACCCTCCTCACTCCAACATAAATTGCATAAACTCCCTTACAGAATGGGTAGGTACTTCTCGAGCTCGAACTGGCTCACATGCACACGGTAATTGTCCCACTCAATCTTCTTGTTGTCGATAAACTTTTCGAATATGTGGTCACCGAGAGATTCACGAACCAGATCGCTTTTTTCAGTCTCAGCGATTGCCTCACCGAGGCTTCCGGGAAGGGAGATGATCCCTCTCTTCTGCCTCTCAACTTCTGTCATGTGGAATATGTCCTCCTCAACCGGTTCCGGAAGCTCATACCCTTCCCTTATTCCCTTCAGGCCTGCGGCAAGCATCACGGAGAATGCGAGATAGGGGTTGCATGCCGGGTCAGGGCAGCGGAACTCGGCTCTCGTCGCCTTCTCCTTACCGACCTTGTACATGGGAACCCTGACGAGGGCGGAGCGGTTTCGTCGTGCCCAGGAGACGTACACGGGAGCTTCGTAACCGGGGACAAGGCGTTTGTAAGAGTTCACCCACTGTGCAACCACGAGACAGATCTCTCTCGCATGTGTGAGAAGACCGGCGATATAGGATTTTGCGATCTTCGACAGATGATACTCGTCGTTGGCATCAAAGAACGCGTTCTTGCTGCCCTCGAACAGCGACTGATGGGTGTGCATGCCTGAGCCGTTCTGTGCGAAGAGCGGCTTGGGCATAAACGAAGCATACACTCCGTGTTTCATGGCAATTTCCTTAACCGTGAGGCGGTAGGTCATTGCCGAATCTGCCATATGCAGCGCCTCTGCATACCTGAGATCGATCTCGTGCTGTGAGGGGGCCACCTCATGATGACTGAATTCGACCGGAATCTCCATTTTCTGCAGGGAAAGGATAGTGTCCCTTCTGAGGTTGCTTGCCACGTCGAGGGGTGTCAGGTCGAAGTAGCCGCCTGCATCCAGGGTTTTAGTGGCTGGGGTCGAATCGGCAAAGTAGAAGAATTCGAGCTCCGGCCCCACATACAAGGTGTAGCCCATCTCCTTGGCCTTTGCCAGGTTCTGCCGCAGTGCGTACCTTGGATCGCCACAGTAGGGTTTTCCGTCCGGTTCCTGAATGTCACAGAACATCCGTGCAACCACCGTGTCCTCACCACCTGAGAAGGGGAGGATGGTAAATGTCGAGGGATCGGGCATTGCCATCATGTCGCTCTCTTCGATCCGTGCATACCCCTCAATGGATGAACCATCGAAACCCATCCCCTCGTGCAGGGCTCCTTCAAACTCGTCCTGAGTTATTGCAAAACTTTTAAGAAATCCGAGTACGTCGGTAAACCAGAGGCGTATGAACTTCACTTCCTTTTCCTTCACCATTTTCATGACATAATCAATGTCTTTCTGCGCCATTGTCACACCTCCAAAGATATTGTAAGGTAATATGCTGATTGTTTATTTGGTAGCAAAAATCTGAAATCCGGTATAGGATTCCATACCGTGCTCGCCGATGTCGAGTCCCCTGAGCTCTTCATCACGGCTGACCCTGAGGCCGATCGTCACATCGATGAGTTTGAACACGATGCCCATTGCAGCGAGCATGAATAACACCACTATCATGACTCCCAGCGCCTGTGTGCCGAGTTGTGTAACACCTCCTCCGTAGAACAGGCCGTTATGGGCAAGACCGAGAGCTTCCCTGCCGAAGAGTCCGACCGCAATGGTCCCCCAAATCCCATTAAATCCATGTACCGGGACTGCGCCCACAGGATCATCGATATGGAGCCTGTCGAGCAGCAGGACGCCGAAAACCACCAGGACCCCTGAAACGGCTCCAATAACGAGGGCTGCCCAGGGGTCCACAAAGGCGCAGGGTGCAGTAATGCCGACAAGTCCGGCCAGAGCCCCGTTCATGGCCATTGAGAGGTCGGGCTTACCGAACATAGTCCAAACAGTGATCATAGCGAAGATACCGCCGAGGGCAGCGGCTAGATTGGTGTTGATGGCAATACGGGCAATGAGATCACCGTTTCCCACGCTGAGGGTCGAACCTGCGTTGAATCCGAACCAGCCAAACCAGAGTATGAACACACCCAGCGATGCTATGGGAATGTTGTGACCGGTGATTGCGTTTGCCTTTCCATCGGGACCGTACTTGCCGATGCGGGGTTTCAGGAGTATAGTCCCGATAAGAGCCGCGAATCCGCCGACCGAATGTACAACTGTTGAACCGGCGAAATCGGTAAAACCGAGCTGCGCAAGCCATCCGCCTCCCCAGATCCAGTGTCCGACGATGGGGTAGATAAACGCCGAGATTACGAAGGAGTAGACCAGATAGGCTGGAAACTTCATCCTCTCGGCCATACCGCCTGCAACGATAGTTGCTGCTGCACCGCAGAATGCGGCTTGAAAAAGCCAGAATGCGAATAGGGGGATATCTGCACCCGATTCAGCTCCATACATGAACCATCCCGTCAGGCCGATGAATCCGTTGCCCGAACCGAACATGATTGCATAGCCAAACAGAAAAAATCCGAATGATGCCATGCAGAAGTCGAGAAAATTCTTTGTGAGAATGTTGCATGCATTCTTTGCCCTGATGAAGCCGGCCTCCACCATCCCGAAGCCCGCCTGCATGAAGAAAACCAGTACTGCGGCAAAGAGGACCCAGACGGTGTCAAGCCCCCTTGTCACCGTAAATTCCACGGTGGACTCAGCCAGTGCCCACGGGCAGATCAGTAAAATCACGGCGAGTGAACTGGTTGCCATTAATACTACTTTTCTGATGAAGGCTTTTCCTCTCATCTTCTCTCCCCGATTACTGGTTTTGTTCTCTATAAAGGAAATGAACACAGAGTAATACTTATTTCAAAACCACACCCTTTACGGTCACAGGTAAAACTTTGGGGTGAGAAAATCGGACATGGTGTAATCTATCCAATGGCAACATTCCCCGTTTCACCGCTTCTTATCCGGACACACTCGACAAGGTCTGTGACGAAAATTTTGCCGTTACCGATTTCACCCGTGTGTGCACCATGTATGATGGCATCGATCGTGCGCTGCACGAAGTTTTCGTTGACCGCTATCTCGAGTCTGATCTTCTTCAGGAGATTCACTTCAATGTCGACGCCCCTATAGGATTCGTGGTAGCCTTTTTGCTGTCCACAGCCGAGTGCATTGGTAACAGAGATCTTGTAGACCTCTTGCTTGTATAGTTCCTGCTTCACATCGTTCAGTTTATGGGGTTGTATATATGCAGTAATAAGTTTCACGGTTTCGGCTCCTTGGTAATATTGGCTTACGTATTTCTGATCATCAGAAAATTGCCGCGAACTTCGATGCCATGCTCACCGAAATACCTATTCATAGCGAATATTTAAGCAAGTGCCGTGCCATTTATAAAACAGAATTTAATTAATGATATATAAGGAGTTAGAGAGATGAATCATGAGAGAACAGTTTTACAGACAAGGAAGGGCTACATTTATGTAGGAATATACGATTTAAGACTACATATATGTAGGATAAAACGTTCACTGAACCATTTATGTATGAAACCTCTTGGGATCAATACCGTATTTATTGATTCTGAGGCCCATTCTGCGTTCTGAGATATTGAGGGACCGCGCCGCTTTTGCCATGTTGCCCCGGGAAGATTTCAATGCCTCGATGAGCAGTTCCCGTTCGATACTCTCAAGGGCCTCGTCGAATGTTCCCCTAATGGTCGTACCGCTCGCCTCCGCAGTTTGCAGAGTAGGCGGAAGGTGATGCCCGTGAATGACATCATCATTACTCATAACAACAGCCCGCTCGATACAGTTCTCCAGCTCACGGACATTCCCCGGCCAATGATAGGCCATGAGCATATCAATGGCAGGCGTGGAGATCCTTCGAATGTTTTTCCCCGCTGCCCTGCTGTACTTTTCAATAAAGTAATCTGCGAGCAACAGGATGTCAGTCTTCCTCTCTCTGAGGGGAGGTATGTGCATGGGAAACACGTTCAGGCGGTAGTAGAGGTCTTCCCGGTAATGGTTCTTGGCAATAAGCTCTTCGAGGTTTCTATTGGTTGCTGCAATGATACGTACGTCCGTTTTGATGGTCTCCACGCCGCCGACCCGTTCAAACTCCCTTTCCTGCAGTACACGAAGCAGCTTGATCTGTGTCATCATGCTCAGGTCGCCGATCTCATCGAGGAAGAGTGTCCCGCCGTGGGCGATCTCGAATCGCCCCTTCCTTTGATGGAGTGCACCTGTGAATGCTCCCTTTTCGTGACCGAAGAGCTCACTCTCGATAATTGTTTCCGGCAGGGCGGCACAATTGACCTTGATAAGAGGCTTGTGCGACCTGGAGCTTGCGTAATGGATGGCGTGGGCAACCAACTCTTTACCCGTGCCGCTCTCCCCCCTGAGAAGGACGGTTGTATCGCTGTCAGCGACCTGTCGTATGAGGTCGTACACTTCCTGCATCTCGTTGGAGTTGCCGATGATATTCGCGGGATGGTAGCGGTGTTTCAGCTCCTCCTGCAGTCGTATATTCTCCTCCAGAAGCTTCTGACGTTCCTCCTGTGCCTCCTGTCTGATCTTCACAGCCTGTGAAATCATGGAGGCGATGACCGAGAAGAGACGCACATCCTCGTTGAGCGACGCCGCATCGCTAAAGAGGCGGTCCACACTCAGCGTGCCGATTACCTCGTTGCCGATCTTGATGGGCACACAGAGAAATGATACATCCTCCCAGTCGATGTTCTCCCTCGCTCTTGTCTTGTCAAGAAACAGAGGCTCGTCCGATATGCGGGGAATAATTGCAGGACGCCCGGATTGAACAACCTTTCCGGTTATACCCTCACCGAGCCTGTACCGGCCCCTTTTCTGCTGATGGGTGGAGAGTCCCACGGCCTCTTCGATAGAAATTTCGCCTGTTTTACGATTCAGCAGGGTAATGACACCCCTGGCTGTACCTGTATAGTTCGATATTGTCCTGAGAACCGGCACCACCACATCCCTGAGGTCCATATTGGATTCAAGTATCTGGCTGATCTCGAACAGGAGAGAAAGTTCATTTATCTCCTGCCGTATGTCAGGCCTATTACTGGGTGGGCTCATGGTGCTTCCCTTTAGCTATTTTTTTATCTGCTACACTGCTTTTCGAGAGGAGTTCCTGCAAGTCAGAAATGAAACCGTGTATGTCATCTTCTGTGGTGTCAAAGGAGGTCATGAGGCGGGTAACGGTATTAGTGCTGTCGTATACAGAGAAGAAGCAGCGGTTCTGCAGCTCTGCAACAATTTCTGACGGCATAGCCACGAATACCGCGTTCGTATGGACCTTCTGCGTTATACGGCACTGGGGCACATTTTCAAGTTCCTGTGCAAGCAGTGCTGCCATTCTGTTTGCATGACGGGCGTTGTGAAGCCAGAGGTCATTCTTGAAATAGGCTGTAAATTGGGCAGATAAGAAGCGCATCTTCGATACCAGATGCATGCCCTGTTTTCGGATGTACTTGAAATGATTGGCAACTTCCGGGTCAAAGAACACGACCGCCTCACCGATCATCATTCCGTTTTTAGTTCCGCCAAATGAGAGTATATCAACTCCCGCATCTCCTGAAACTGCACGCAGACTGCAGCCCAGGCTCACTGCAGCGTTGCTCAACCGAGCACCGTCCATATGGAGCATCAGGTCGTTGGCATGCGCAAAATCCGCAAGATTGGTGATTTCCTCGACGGTGTACAATGTTCCGAACTCCGTGGGTTGCGAGATAGAGATGAATTTGGGCTGGGAGTGATGTTCATCTCCGCGGCTTTCGAGTAGAGGTTCTATCTGTCGGGGGGCAATCTTTCCATCATCGCTGGGAAGGGTTATTACCTTGCAGCCTGCATAGTTTTCAGGTGCACCGCACTCATCGGTGTGAAGATGAGAAGACTGAGCACAGATGATTGCATGGTATGACTGAGCAGCCGCACGCAAACCGAGCACATTGGCCCCCGTGCCCGTGCACACGAAAAACACCACCACATCTTCACCAAACACTGCCTTGAATGTCTTCAATGCCTCCGCGGTGTATGGATCATCCCCATATCCCCTGCAGTGGCCTCTATTGGCGCCTGTGATCGCTTGCAGAACATCGGGGTGTATCCCCGAATTGTTGTCACTGGCGAAACCACGGCTGTTATTCATCTATAGTTCTCCGCTCGTTCATGCAGCTTGGTTTACTCCCTATCAGGCGGTGTACCGAATTTAGCCATGAATGCTGAAAAGTTAAAACAGTTTTTCGGTCAGGTTTGCGTCTGAGGGACATCATCCTCCTGACCGGAGGGCTGGGCTTCGATGTTGAGACCGCTGCCTGCAAGCTCTCCGTAGGTGAGAAGGAAGTGAAAGGCGGATGAGAAGAGAAATGCCTCAACAATTGCTTCAATGATTTTCCTGCCGTGCAGTTTCTTCGCTGAATCGAGGTCTTTCGTGAAGTCAAGGTGATCGTCGGGGTTCTGTAAAAGCCGACGTTGGCCCTTATAGTCATTTATGACTGTTGAAAGGATGTCATGAGTGGCATCCATTGTCTCTGCTACTTTATTCCGTGAGTTTTTACTGAGTACCGACCTCTTTTTTTGAAGGGTGCTGAGCATTTCAGACTTCTGATGGATAGTCAGCCGTATATTGCGTTCGGTTTTGTGAACCTCCTCCATCGTTTCCAGGTAGTCCTTCACCTCGTGGCGTGCTTCGCTGAGAAGGAGATAGGCATGATTCAGCTCTTCCTTGACATCTATTTTCCTCTGCTCCTGATAATCGATATTGAAGGAGATCTTGCCGGTCGTTAATATGAAAGAGTATTCCTTGTCGAAACTCTCGAGGAGAAGCGCGGTCCTGTAGAGCTTGTCGTCTTTTTCCATGAGGCTGTATACTTTTTTCTCGTCGTCATCAGTGTAGTTTTTTTCGAATCGATCGATTGCTTCATCGATTAAGCGAAAACCCCGCTCCACATGTCGTGGAACTTTCACTTCCTCCTTCTCCTCCTCGTGTCCTTCCATCTGCTTTCGTTTCATATACTCCTTCATGCGTCTCAGCTCTTCGATTCGTTTCTTCTTCTCGATTCGGGTTATGTAACCGATTCGGTCCTGCTCGGTAAAGTTGAGATAATCGTCGAGCTGCTGGGAGTAGAGTGGGAGATAGACACGGGCCATTTGACAGAGAATGATGTGCAATCGGGGAAGATAGTCAATGAATACCGCATTTACAGCGGCTTTGAGCTTTGGTTTCATCTGGCCCGCGAGGCGCTTTTCGACTTTCTTTCCCTGGAGCTGCAGGTCCACCGATTTTTGAATGAAGAATTTACACAAATCGGTGTACTGGCCAAGGATATACAGTTTCTTGAAAAATTGCTTGTAGATATCGACGTAGGGACCGCTGGGTATGGTTTTGTTGGAAAATGACTTGCTGATCGCCTCGAACTCCTGTTCGTCATAGAGTATGGACATCCTGTAGAGGATCTCGTAGAACAGGCTGTTTTCGCCCGTTGAAAGGGTCATGATCGTTTTTTTTATTGATGACGAGCCCTTGAGAAATGATTTCACGAGGAGGTGGAGGTTCATAAGGTGGTTTTTAACCGTGTCCCTGAAATCATCGAGAAATTTATCTCTGAACTTGTTGCCGTTCAGGGCAAATACCCGCAGCAGCATGCCATGTACATAGATTTTAAGGCTGTTTTTCTTCTTGGGCCTCTTTTCCCATAGCGTTTTTTTAGCCATGGTACGTGAAGCTGTTCCCGGGGTAACCTTGTCTGTTGTTTTTCCGGTCGACGGCCTCTGTCTTTCCCTCTCCTCCCCCCTGTCGGAAGGTTTTCGCTCGATTGGGGTTTTGGCGGACCCCAAGGCCACCTTTCGTTTTTCCTCCGTGACGATTTCTCCGCCATGATCGACGAAATCCCTGAAGAGCTTTTTCCTCTGATCTGGATCGAGTTTATCGATACCAGTTTTTTCTCTCAGCTTGTCAATATTTTCGCCCATCCCGCTCTCTTGTCCTCACATTAAAAACACTACATAAGACCTTTGTTTCTGTCGAAAAATAGGTTGTATGGGAAACAGATCAATGGCTGTGAAAAGTCTTGCTGATCAGAATACGAATACCTCTCACAGATATCACCGGACCCACAGGGTCGCGTATTCCTCCTCCCGGGCGCTACATAATCAAAAGATTCTGCAGCGAAAGAGAATGAGGAAAAATCCGGGTTACTCACCCTTACCTCATCATAATTTTACCCTATTTAATGAAATTTTCAAACTAAAGAAGAGCAGCCTTATTATCGCTCTACTGGTATTCACCATTATTCTTTCTGCCGTGCCCCTTTCTGTTGCCTTCAAGTCCTATGTTTGGGAGAGACACAGGGCGCTCATCGGGGAGGGAAACCTCCTTTACGATCTATTCGTTATTGAGGAGTTCATGGGCGGGAGCGAAGGGGGAGATCCTGAAGCAATCATGGGGGAATATACCGTTCCGACCCTGAGGATGAAAACCTATGTGGTGAAGAAAGGGGAATCTCTCTTCAGTATTGCCAAGAGGTTCAACATTTCCATCGACGCAATCCTCTCTGTAAATAATATGAGGGATGCATCAATCCTGCGTATCGGCACCGTCCTCAAAATACCGAACATGAACGGAGTCTATTACAGTGTTCGGAAGGGGGATTCTCTTTCATCGATTACTACCAGGTACAGGGTGGATATGAATAAGCTCGTGGATGTCAATGAGCTCGAATCCTCCGTTATATACGTGGGACAGAAACTGTTTATCCCGGGTGCAGCTCTATCGGCGTGGGAGCGCGCTGAAGCGCTCGGGACGCTGTTCAAATATCCTGTAAGAGGGAGACTGACGTCAAGAATGGGTTTTCGCATCGATCCTTTTACGAAGCGAAGGGCCTACCATGCGGGCATCGATATAGCCAATCGAATCGGGACGCCTGTACATGCTTCGCAGTCGGGTAAAGTCATCTTTAGCGGGTACAAGGGCCACTATGGTAAAACGGTGATACTCTCTCATCAGCAGGGATATTCCACGGTTTACGGACACCTGGATAAGATGCTGGTCAAAAAGGGGCAGGTTGTGAGGCAGGGGGATAAGATTGGGACCGTGGGGAATACCGGGCGCTCGACCGGCCCACATCTTCATTTTGAAATTCACCGTTACAGAAGGATCATCGATCCCCTGAAACTGCTTCACCGGTAGAGCCGGGCAGGTTTTGTAAAAAACTTGTATAAAAATCCAAAGTATCTATAATAGGGGTTGACCGCTGACGGTTGATCATCACTGACGGCATTACCGAGAGATCTGTTCCATGAAAAAGCCAGGCCAATTGAGATTGAGCATTTCAATAAAGCTTCTGACCCTCAAGGTGAGGTATCGTCTTCGCTTCATACGCTTGAGAAGATGTATGCATCTGCTCAAGGAACATATAACAGCTTTTGATTTCATTCCACTTCAGCATGCGCTGAAGTTGTGCGCCCTGTCCTGCAGTATCGTGGTGGTACTTGCACTTGTGCCGGCACCCTTTGCTGCATCGAAAGAGGACATTCCCTTTTACGGAGACTTTGCCTGGCAGACCGATGCACCGGTACGTCTTTCCGCCGGCGACTTCAGGGAAAACGGCCGGGGCGGTATCGAGGACTATGTTCCCAGGCTCCGGCTCATCGAGTACACGATCGAGAAAGGGGATACGATCTGGAACATCGCAAGAAAGTATGATGTCGACCCTGACAGTATTATCAGCTGCAATGTTTTTACCAACGTTCATGCCATACACGAGGGAGATGTCATACTCATTCCCAATATCAGGGGCATATTCGTCAATGTACAGGACGGCGATACTATTTTCCAGTTTTCAACGAAGTACAAGGTGGCGCCCGATTTCATCATGGAGGTAAACAACCTTCGCTCCAATGAACTGAGCCCGGGTATGAAGATATTTCTTCCTGATGTGAAGTTCAGCACCATGGAAAGGGCATATGCCCTTGGAGAAGCCTTCAACAAACCCGCCAGGGGAAGACTCACCTCTCGTTACGGCTACAGGCGGGACCCCTTTTCCCGTAAACGTTCCTTTCACAGGGGAATCGATATAGCGAATCGCGTTGGAGCGCGGGTATATGCCGCGCAGGAGGGGAGAGTTATCTATGCAGGTCCGCGCCATGGTTACGGTAATGCAGTGATACTGGAACACCGATTCGGATACAAGACTCTGTATGGACATCTCAATGAAATTGTCGTGAATAAAGGGCAGAGGGTCAAGAGCGGTCAGATTATCGGGACCATAGGCAATAGCGGACGGTCGACCGGTCCCCATGTACATTTTGAAGTCTGGCATAAAAATCGCACCATCGACCCGCTTACGCAAACCAACATGGCTGTACGATAGTTTCACATAATAGTCCTTAACATAGTTAAGTCTTTCCACAACTCCACGCTAAAAGGTATCAATGAAACTGACCAAAATTATAGCAACCATCGGACCGCAGAGCCAGGATGAAAGCAGCATCTCAAGCATGGCTGTCGCGGGAATGAATGTCGTTCGGATGAATTTTTCTCATGGCTCCTACGATTTCCATACAAAGACCATCGATATCACAAGAATGGTCTCTGAGAAGCTTGGGGTGCACATCGGGATACTCATGGACCTGCAGGGCCCGAAACTTCGGACCGGTCGCCTGGCAAAGGAGACGATCACGCTGCACAAGGGTGATCTGATCGAGTTGACCGTGAAGGACGTGGTGGGTGATTGGAATGTACTCAATGTGAACTACGATAAACTCCCAAAGGAGGCCAAGAAAGAGGACCGGATACTCATCGATGATGGTAATATCGAACTCCGGGTTGAAGAGGTTACCGCCACAGGAGTGAAGTGCAGGATCATCAATGGGGGCACCATACGCTCTCAGTGCGGTGTCAATTTTCCAAACAGCGACATCAGTGTATCTTCAATCACCGAAAAGGATAAACGCGACCTCGCCTTTGGTGTTGAGAGGGGAGTCGATTTCGTGGCCCTCTCCTTTGTGCGGAGCGCGGAGGACGTCATGCAGCTTCGGAGCCTGATGAAGGAAATGGGGCGAGAGGTTCCCATTATCGCAAAGATTGAGAAACCTGAAGCTGTGAAGAATATCGACGACATAATTGATCAGTCCGACGGAGTCATGGTGGCCCGTGGTGACCTTGGAGCTGAGACCTCGCCTCAGGAGGTTCCCATCCTGCAGAAGCTCATTATCTACAAGTGCAATCGAGCGGGAAAACCAGTTATCACTGCAACACAGATGCTCGAATCCATGATGAGGAACCCCCGTCCGACACGTGCCGAAGCTGCGGATGTGTCAAATGCGATCTTCGATGGTACAGACAGTATCATGCTTTCCGGCGAGACGGCGGTTGGAGACTATCCCCTTCAGTCGGTTCAGGTCATGTACAACATCGCGAGTAGAACCGAGGAGGAGATTTTCAGACGGAAGAAAATGGGAGAGTACGTCGAGCATGTCTATCATCCTGATGAGGGTAATGTGTCGGGTCATGTGGCCTATATGGCGGTCAAGCTCGCCGATAATCTGAACGTCCGGTTTATCGTCAGCTTCACTCTGACGGGACGAACGGCGGCCCTCGTGAGCAGATGCAGGCCTTCCGTTCCGGTCATTGCCATGTCGCCCAGCGAAGAAGTCCTGCGGAGGGTCTCACCACTCTGGGGTGTGCAGGGTATGCGTATCGAACAGGTATCATCCACGGAAGAGATGATCAACCGGGCTGAGGAGCTTCTCGTAACGAGCGGTATATGCAACGAGGGAGATACAGTACTGCTGGTCGGTGGTGTACCTGTCCTCGCCAACAGTCCAACAAATATGATGAAGGTACACCAGCTGAAGCTTGGCGAGAAAAACATTTAATTGAGAAAATAGCGCACTACGCTACCTGTTGCGCTTCCACTGCGGATGGGTAATACTGAATCGTTTGATCTTGTAATTCAGAACACGACTTGAGACGCCGAGAAGCTCAGCGGCGTCTTTTTGTATCCAGTCACTCATTTTCAGTGCCTGGAGAATGAGCTCCTTCTCAACTTGATCGAGCCGTATGCCTCCGGGTGGTATACGGATATAGTTATGAATGTCTTCAACAGGCTCCATCTTATAGGGAAGCCCCAGGTCCTCGGGTTTAATGGTCATGCCTTCAGACATGAGTACGGCGCGCTCAACGGCATTTTGTAATTCCCTAATATTGCCGGGCCAGGAATAATCTGTCAGGAGTTTAATTGTCCGGGGATGCAGCTCTTTCAAACTTTTATTCATGTCATTGCAGAACTTCTTCAGGAAGAAGAAGGCGAGAAGCAGTATGTCCCCTCTACGTTCCCTGAGCGGTGGGACATGAATCGTAACGGCGTTGAGCAGGTAGAAGAGGTCTTCACGAAACCGGCCTTCCTCTATCTCCTTGTACAGATTCCTGTATGTGGCTGCAATGATTCGGATATTAACTTTGTGGGTACGGTTGCCGCCAAGCCGCTGGAATTCACCTGTTTTTAAAATACGAAGCAGCTTTGCCTGTGTTGAAAGATTCATGGCCCCAACTTCATCAAGAAAAATACTACCTCCATCAGCCTGTTCAATCCTGCCGGTTCGCTGTTTATCAGCCCCGGCAAATGCTCCGGCTTCATGGCCAAATAACTCGCTTTCCAGGGTACGCTGCTCAAGTGCTGCGCAGTTCACCTTGACGAAGGCGTGATCAGCCCTGTTGCTGTTGTAGTGAATTGCACCGGCAATCAGCTCCTTGCCGGTTCCCATTTCACCGTTGAGGATGACCGTGGCATCGCTTTTGGATATTTTGGTGACAAGTTCGAAAATCCTTCGTATTTCCTGACTCTCACCAATGAAGTTATCAGCATTGTATATGATGTTTCGCTCACCGCGGAGGCTGTCTGCTTCCTGTTTGAGCCTTCTTGTATTGATGGCCCTGCTTACCTTGACTTCAATCTCGGAAAGCTGATAGGGCCGCTGAATGAAGTCGAATGCCCCGTTACCCAACGCCTGCAGCGCTTCATCTGTTTTATCCTTATCGGTCGTGATCATGATGATAGTATTGGAGTTCAGACCTTTTACATATTCCACAAAGTCAAGGATCCTGCCGTTGGAATGCATGGTATCGAAAATAACGATATCGAAGACCAGTTTCTTGAGCAGTTTGGTTGCGGCGTCCAGGGTGGGCGCGAACTCAATTTCATGTTCGCTGTTACCGTAGAGCTGTGAAATGTCTCTACGAAAATCATTATCAGTGTTGACAATAAGGAATTTGCTCATTCTATATTACTATAGAATACAATAAAAATTACAATATTGTAAAGTAGATTTTTATGGGGAAATCGTTTATATTGATAAGCTATGGATAACATGGAAGGTGTTGTGGGCTATCTATTGAGGCCCTTCTTTATCGGACTGTACTTAGGTATCACCGGGTGTCTTTTCTTTTACATACAGGGAAAGGTGAAAGCTCGAAGGCTGAAGAAGGAAATTGACAAGCTGAAACAGCATATTCTGATCAAACTCGATATAGAGGCTGAGGAGAACGAACGGAAGAAGCACACCATTGAAGAACTGAAGAAAGAAAGTGAAAACCTTCGAATATCACTGCAGGAGTATATGCAGAAACCTGGACGCAAGGAATTACGGCAGCTGCACCTGTATCAGAGAGCAGTAGAAATTCTCACCGAGAAGGCCCCCGGGTTTGCGCAGTCCTGGCTCAGTGCCCTCAAAGATGGTGAGGAAGAGATGAAGAAGTCGGAGAGGGGTGTCGTTCCCTTTATCAGAAGGCTTCTCCCTGGAAATTCTACCCGCACTACGGTTCTGGATAAGCCACTCGATACTCAGAAAAAATAAATGCAGCAGCTCAGTTCCGGGCGTGTGCGGGACCGATTTCCGGCAGCCTATGCTTCGAGCTGTTGTATTAATTTCTCAATCTTGTCCCTCTCAGGGTACTGGGGATCAATTATCAGCAGGGTTTTAAAAATGGTCAGGGCATCCTCCTTATTCCCCTGTTTGAGAAAGAGGTTTCCCAGCGGTTCGTAAGCCCGCACGAAATTCTTATCAGATTTGATTGCACGTAAATATTCGGTGACAGCGTCGTCTTCTTTATCGAGTTTCACATAGGTGCTTGCGAGGCCAAAGTGAGCCTCGGGTGATATGGGGTTGATCTCAAGTGCTTTCTTGAACTGCTCCTGGGCTTCCTTGTATAGCTCACTCTTCAGCAGGGCGTTACCGTAGTTTGTCCGGGCCGGTACGGAGTATGGGTCGAGCGTGATGGCCTTTCTCAGTGTTGTGAGAGCCTTGTCGTATAGATTGCTCTTGATGTAAATATCGCTGATGTTGTTGTATGCCTCCATGTATTTCGAGTCAATCGCAATGGCCTTCTCATATGCCGTGATTGCTTCGCTGTATTTCTCGAGCCGGGCATAGTTATTACCGAGATTGTAGTAATAGCGCTTGTCATTTCTGTTGATCGTAATGGCCTTTTCCAGCGATTGAACTGCGCGGTTGTATTTTTGCTCCATTTCAAAGAGAATGGCCAGGTTGTAGTAGGTGAGATCACTTTGCGGGTCAATGGCAAGAGCCTTCTCGTATTCCTTGCGTGCACGGTCAAATTGTTTTTTCTGGCGGTAAGCATCCCCAAGTTTGATATGCGCCTTTGCATTGTCTGGTTCAATGGCCAGTGCCTTTTGATAGTTCCCAATTGCTTTATCGTAGAAGCCATTCTCATAGTATATGACCCCGATATTCATGAAGGCTTTGGTATAATCTGGCCTCAGCTGTATAGCCCTTTTATATGCATTGATGGCATTGTTCGATTGTCCAAGGAGCTGCGCCGTGAGTCCCAGGTTGTAATGTGCCTGTGGCATGTCTGGCAGGAGCGAACTCGCCTTGGTAAAGGAGAAGAGTGCATCTCGATACTCCCGCTGCAGGTACTGTAAAACACCCAGCCTGTAGTATGCCATGCCATTGTTGGGATCAAGCTCAATTGCTTTTTGATATTCCGAAACCGCACTGGATTGCAGTCCCTGGTCGTCGTACACCTGTCCCAATGTGTAGTGGGGGAGTGATTGCGTCTGATCTGCCTGAATGGCCCGTTTGCTTGTCTCGATGGCCTTTTGCACATATTTCTGAGAATCCGGGTTTCCGTTGTAGTAACTTGAACCGAGATAGGCGAGGGTCTTGCCCCTGTCGGGCACGATCTCATCGGATTTTTCAAAATTCTCAATAGCTCTGTCGAAGTTTCCGGCAAAGTACTCTGTTTTACCTTTCTCAAAATAAGCGTCAGCCTGCCTTAGCCGCTCTGCCTTCTCCTTCTCCAAATCTACGGGTTCTGGTTCTTCCTTCTTCTGCTCCTTGGGTATGGAGTCCTTCAAAGAGGTGACAACCTTATCAAGTTTTTCGATTTCTTTATCTTCATCTTTACGGTCCTGCACCTTCTTCTGCGCTATGGTCTCATCGAGAAGGGTTTGTGCTTCGGTGTTTGCAGGGTCTCTGATCAGCACTTGCTCCAGCTGTGTGCGCGCCAGGTCAAACTCCTCTTTATCAAGATAGTAGCGGGCAAGTCTGAGCATGTTCTCAATTTCATCAACTTCTTCGGTCTCTATCGTCTCTGGGGCAGGCGTCTCAGGTGATATTCCTTCCCTGCCCGTACGGGACCGCAATAGAAAGAAGAGGACACCTGCAATTATGATGACAGCTATTGCTGCAATGATGGCGGCTTTTTTACCATCCATTTTCCTCTCCTCATCTCTCTATGTCTTCGATACTGAGATCGTCGACCGGTTTTTCGCTCATCTCCATGATGTTTTCAGTGCTGTTCGTAAGCCTGTCGAGGTCGCTCATGACTTCATTCAGGAGGTCAACATCGAGTCCCGTTGTTTCATCGACATTGGACGGTGTTTCCTCCCCATAGCCAAGCTCTTCACGCAGATACGCTATGGCACGTTCAATATTTTCGTATTGAGGCGTTTCAGGATATTTTTCGAGATAGGTTTCCCATTTGAATATGGTCTTCTCAATATTTCCTGCCTTGTAGTAGGCATTCCCGGCGTTGAGATAGGATTCGTAGAGCGTCGGATCGTGGGCAAGCGCCTTATCGTACATCTCCGTTGAAAACTCGTAATTTCCCTTGAGGTAATAGCAGTTTCCAAGATTATAGAATAAAATTCCCTTGTTGTCAGCATAACTCAGTCCTGCTGTATAGGTTATAATGGCATTATCCAGGTCATTGAGCTGATAGTACGCATTTCCGAGGTAGAAGTATACAAGTCCGTTTTGAGGTTCAACCCTTTTTGCCTCCTCGAGGTTTGCCGCTGCCAATTCGAACTGGTTACCCTGATAATACGTGAGTCCCCTGTTGAAATATTCGCTTTCCGAGGCTTCGAGCAATTGTGACGTACTTGATGTGCTCAGGGCGATAAGCATGACCGTAGTAGAAAGGGAAAGAGCAATCCTCTTCACCCATCGCCAACCGGGATCTATGAAATTGATAGATATTAACTTCATTTCATAGTACCATCAAAGTTAGTATACCCTATGTACACTCATTTTACCACGGTATCTCATACATAGTATCGTAATGAAAGTTGGGACAGGTAATAGTTATATCAGTTCGAACAAGGACATGTTATGACGCCTGCTCTGTGGTTTGGGTTTATCTTTGGCGGTGCCGGACTGATTTATTTCATCGTAATGATAGTACGCGGCACTGTAAACCCTCGAAAACTTCGTTCCATTGAACATCTCATCGAAAGTGGTCATGTAAAATCTGCGTTGAGACAAGTGAAAACGCTTCTTGCGCGCAACGAGAGAAATATCGATGCCCACTGGCTTCTTGGTGAATGTTACTGGTCCGAAAATCGTCCTGAGCTTGCTCTTGAGGAGTACAAGTACATCATCAATACCACACGCTTCACCCCTGGTGTGTCTGAGGGAAAGGTTCGCGAACGACTAGGTGCAACGTATCTGCAACTCGGTCAGCTCGATGAGGCACAGAAGGAGTTTATTCTTCTCTCCAAAATAGATCCTGACAATTATGAACTGTACTTTAAAATCGCCCAACTGTTCGAGGAACGTGACTATACTGATTCCGCACTTTCGCATTACAAGAAGGTCGTGAGCATCAATCCAAGCCATGCTCCCGCTCATTTCAGACTGGGAGTGATCTATTTCAAGAAAAATGCAGTAAAGGAAGCAGGGCGGGAATTACAGCTGGCTGTAAATCTGGATCAGGAAAACCACGCACCCTATTACTATCTCGGAAAAATCTCGAGAACGACCGGTGACAGGAACAAGGCGCTTGCCCTGTTTGAAAAGGCGCTCCATGATAGAGAGCTGAGGCAGCGTGCCTATCTGGAAAGGGCGAATATATTAGTGGTTGAAAAGGCCTATAAAGATGCTGTTCATGATTTGCTCAGGGCTGTAGAACTTGGCGAGAAGGATATGCCCGTCATAATGACGATCCGGTACCTTCTTGCGCGCTGCTATGAGTCGATGAATGATCTCAGAGGTGCAGTTGAACAGTGGGAATGGCTGTATGAGAGGAATCCCAATTATGCGGATGTAGAGGCAAAACTCTCACTCTACGGTGCGCTTAGGGCCGACGACAGGCTCAAGGACTTTCTTATCGCCCCCGCAGAAAAGTTTGGCCAATACTGCGAGAGTATCATTGCCCTCCTTGGATTGAAAGTACATCAGGAGGTCTCGGCAGATACCGAGACTCGTGAGTATGCCGCCTATGAGACTAATCGGCGCCCTATGAGGGGCGGGTTCGGACTCTGTGTTGTGCGCGTCATCCGGTCTACCGATCCAGTCGGTTACAAAGAGGCACGTGGCCTCTACGACATGATGAGGAAGATGAATGCCACACGGTCGATTTGTATTACCGCATCCAAGTTCACAAAGAATGCCGTGGAGTTTTCACAGATTCGCCCCGTTGATCTGATCGACAAAGAAGAGCTGACCAAGCTGCTACAAAAAATAACCATCTGACGGTAGACTATCCTTGTCCGGTGATCTCAGAGAATATACTACACAGGTATTTACACCCTCTCATATTCTGCATATCCTTCAGGCCAATGGATTGGCGCTAAAAAAATCTTTTGGACAAAATCTACTCATAAATCGCGATGCGGCTATGCGGACTCTTCACTATGCGGACCTGCATGCCGGGGACCGTGTGCTGGAAATTGGCCCCGGACTCGGCGCTCTCACTTTTCTCCTGGCAGGGATTGTACGGGAGGTTGTGGCAGTTGAAATTGATCGCGGCTTCGCAGCCCACCTCTCCAGAAAAAAAGAGGAGTTTTCATGCGGTACTGTCAGGATCATACATGGCGACTTTCTCTCCCTGCGATTGGATGATCTGCCCTTTTCCGAACCGCCAAACCGTGTGCTGAGCAACTTTCCCTACTGCATCGCGATCAAGTCGCTTATTCGAATAGCTGATGAGTTCAACAGCGTTGATTCAATAACCGGTATGGTTCAGCGGGAACTGGCGGACAGAATAACGGCTTCCCCCGGTGACAAGCAATACTCATTTGTCAGCGTATACCTGCAGTACCATATGGAGGTGAGGGTTGTTGAGAGACGAATCGGACCCCAGAACTTCTTTCCCAGTCCCGATATCGAAAGCTCGATAGTAATCCTCAAGAGAAAGCGAGGGCAGAGTGGGTCGGAGGTGCAATTGTTCAAGGATGTGGTAAAAAAAGCATTCTCGAGCAGACGCAAAAGGCTTGCAAAGAATCTGCAGTCTCTTCCGCTGAAGGGTTCTCGCTCCCGGGTGGAGCGCATCGTTGACGAGCTCTTCGATAATCCAGGAATCAGAGCGGAAGAACTCTCTGTTTCTGATTTTACCCGCTTGAGCACCGCCTTGATGCCCCATGTGATAGGATACTGAAACCCCGATTCCACAAGGCCCCGGCAGAGGGTTCCGCCTGTTGCAGGGACCGTATCAGGTCTTTTTCTCGGATAATTGAGGCTCAATCCTTCGTAAAAAAGTGGTGTGAGAGAGCGAAAAGAGAAAAAGCCCGCCCCATATGAGGGAAAAGCTTAAGAGATGTGTTTTTGTAAAGGGTTCCTTGAACACCATGACACCGAGAAAGAGCATCAGGCTTGGTGCCAGGTACTGAGTGAATCCGACAGTTGAAAGTGGTATGCGACGGGCACCATGGGCGAACCATATAAGCGGTATGGCAGTCACCACCCCTGATCCTATGAGCAACAGATGCATGAGCGGTGTTGCCGTGCCAAATGCCCCTGTCCCCTTCAATCCAACAATCACCAGGTAGAGCAGGGCAAGAGGTGTGAGGAACGCTGTATCATATAAAAGCCCTACGAGAGAATCCGCGTGGGATGTTTTGCGCAGCAGTCCGTAAAAACCGAAGGAGAAGGCAAGGGAGAGAGCAATCCATGGCAGTGAGCCGTACTGTATCGCCATGTAGAGTACACCAGTGATGGCAAGAAGGACCGCTATGATCTGCCAGAATCCAAGCCGCTCCCGGAGAAAAATCATACCGAGAAACACACTGACGAGTGGATTTATGAAGTAACCCATACTCGATTCAACGATGCGATTGGCATTCACGGCCCAGATGTAGATGAACCAGTTGATGCCGATACACAGGGCACTCAACGTAAAGAAAAATCTGTTCCGTCTTGATGAGAAAGCTCTGCGAGCCTCGGGAATCCGCTTTCGGATGATTAGAACTATGGTCACGAATACACACGACCAGATAATCCGGTGGGCCAGTATCTGAGGTGAGGGTACCGCTTTTAGTGCTTTCCAGTAGAGGGGTAGTATGCCCCAGAGGAGGAATGCAGCGATGGTATACCAGATGCCGATGATCTGTTCGCGTTTTTCCTCCTGTGTTGATTCTGTGTCGCGCATGGGTATTAGGAATAGCTTTTAGTCGAGGAATAGGGAATCGAGTTTTTTAAAATGTTCCCTCGTGAAAATTACCATCGATTGCTGTCCGTTAACCTCCAGATCAACCCGTTTTATGTTTTCAAAAAGATCACTCAACACCTTCCGGGATCTCTTGATGTTGTCCCCTGAATTACCCACAGTCATCTTGAACTTGATCTTGTCATCATCGGAGAGTCGGTCAAGCCTCAGTTTGGACTCATTCATCATTTTCGGTAGAAGCTCTTCCTCCATTCTATTGATTACATTGATGGTGGTGTAGAGTTGATCGTAGAGGCTCTCAAGATTGTATCCCAGTGTGTCATAGTGGCTGTTTGCGTTGGCGAGATCTTCCATATCCGTAATATCGCTTCTGGGAAGACCAAGTTCATTGATGTACGCTATCATGAACTTGTTGCCCATAATCAACCTGTACTGTTCGTTGAGTTCTGTGATTAACCCTTTTATTGTTTCATCGCGAACCCCCATACCTTATAGCCCTCCTTCATTGACAGTTTTTTTGATAAGTTTGTGCGTTTTGCCTGAGACTATCTATGATACAAAGCGCATTTGTGAAGTCCTGATGCTCGGTGAATCGATTCGGAACCGCAATACAGCTCATGCCCGCCACTGTAGCAGCCCGAACACCGAGTCCGCTGTCTTCGAAGACCAGGCAGGCAGACGGAGATAACCCGGAGGTGGCTGCCACTTTCACATAAATCTCCGGATCGGGTTTACTTTTTTCCACATCCCTTCCGGAAACGATATAGGAAAAGCGCCCTTTCAGTCCCAGTCCACTCTCACCCAGAATGGTCTCGATTTCCTCCGGATGAGCGGAGGTGCACAGTGCCAGTGGCCTTGGATTATCTGCTGAGAGATAATCGATGAGCTCCTGTACGCCGGGACGTATGAGCTCATCCACCTGCTTCGCTATTGCATCATGGTATAACTGATTCTTCAACTCTACGAGCAGTGAAATGTCCGAATAGGCGAAGTTTTTTTTATGTTCTTTCAGGGTATCGCGGAAATACTCGTCTGCCCTCTTTCCAACGCATTTTTCGATCCAGTAGGTTTCGGAGATGGAGATGCGGAGGTCCTCCAAGGCGTGATTGACCGATTCGAACTGCACGCGTTCATCATCGATGATGAGCCCGTTCATATCAAAAACCACGAGAGCGGCGTTCTCGATCGCAGCCTGCAGTTTGCTATCAGAGAAGTAGGGGATAGTGTTCATATGTGCTGGATCGTAACCATCTTCCCGCAGGTGTACCTTTCCTGTGCAAGGGTCAGAGTATGCTTTCGAGTCGTTCGCGAATATTTTCAGGTGCCTGTGCTCCTATCTTTTCTATTGTTTTTGATGCAACGAATGAGGCAATGCGCCCGCAGTCTTTGATAGGGAAACCCCGAATCAGACCATACAGAAAACCGGCAGCAAAATTATCGCCCGCGCCTGTTGTATCCTGCACGTCTGTTTTAAAGCTTGGCACGGTAATGAGTGTGCCCTTCGAGTAAATGTGCGTGTCGTCCATACCGTTTTTTACCACGGCAAGTTCGCAGAAAGAGCCGAGGGATCGCGTTGCTTCAGACACATCCTGTTTCCCGGCTGCATGCGCATCAAGGAGTAGGTACGCCTCCTGAGCGTTGGCAAAGACGATGTCAGCGGCCTGTTCAATAATACGGAGAAAATCATCGCGGTGTCTCTCAACGGCAAAGGGATCGGCTAGATCGAATACTATCTTCACTCTGTATTTCTTTGCCACTTCGAGGGCGTAACTGACCGCCTCCTTCTGGTTCCTGGTGTCCCACATGTATCCTGTTACGTAGAAAAAGCGTGACTGTTGTATCATGTCTACTGGCAGGTCGTCGATCGAATATTCTCTGCATGCACCGAGATAGGTGTTCATGGTCCTTTCTTTATCGGGTGTGATAAGAATGGTGCATACACCGGTATCGAGTGTGTCGCTCCTGAGATAGGAGGTAATGCCTTTTTCACCGATCTTCTGTTCAAAGGTCCGGCCGTGTTCGTCTGTGCCAATCTTGCCGGTTAATGCTACCCGGGCACCGAGAAGTGCAAGTGTCGCGATCGTGTTGGGGCAGGAGCCTCCGATCTCCACGGTTTTGTTGCTGTCCAGAACGAGTCCGAGCAATTCGTTTTTCCGCTCTTTGTCGATCAGATGCATGATTCCCCTGTTCAGCCCTTTCTCCTCCAGAAAAGAATCATGTACAAGGGTGAGGATATCAACAAGTGGATTACCCATACCGCACACGTCGTATCTTGGTGGAGTATCTCCATACAGGTCCAATTCGGCCCGCTCCGAGTCGGCATCGCGTTGCTGATCTTTCGCTGCGTCGGTTTGGCGGTTTGTTCGATTCATGTACGGCAGGGTCCTTATTCCGATGTGGCAGATTCGATGCCTGCTCTCAGATCTGCAAATCCTGGTTTAATGACATTGTAGATGAGGTCAAGGCGTTCCTGAAAGGAAATAAAGGCGCTCTTCATTGCATTGAGTGTCAGTTTTTCAACGTCATCGAGGGTGAGTCCGAACTCCCTGGCTGCAACGAAGAACTCATTCGTCTGAGTGGTGTTGCTCATAAGTCTGTTATCCGTGTTCAGCGTTACCCTGAAACCGTTCCTGAAGAAGAGCAGGAATGGGTGATAGTGCAGACTGCGCAGGGAGGTTGTATGCAGATTGCTGGAGAGGCAGATTTCAAGCGGAACACGCCGGTCGAGCACATAGCGCGAAAGGTTTCCCATTTCCACGATTTTGTCGTCACTCTCCATCATGTCTTCCTTCAAACGGGTGCCGTGTCCGATTCTGTGGGTCCCGCAGAACTGCAGGGCCTGCCATATGGATTCTTTTCCAAAAGCTTCACCGGAATGTATGGTAATGAAGAAGTTGTTTCTCTGTATGTAGTAAAAGGCATCGAGATGATCCTTCGGTGGATGACCGAGCTCGTCACCCGCCAGATCAAAACCGACCACACCCTGTTCCCGGTACCTGACAGCACATTCAGCCATTTTCACCGAACCAGACGGGGGTAGGTTTCTCATCGCACAGATGATGAGTCCAAACCGGATATTGAAAGTCCTTGCGCCGTCCCTCAGTCCCCGCAGAACTGCTTCGATAATTTGATCATAATTGAGACCCTGCTCAGTATGGAAGAGGGGGGAGAAACGGGTTTCAATATAAATAACGCCGTCTTTGTACATGTCCTCCATCATCTCATAGGCGACCCTGTACAGCGCTTCCTCGGTTTGCATCACCCCGATAGTAACTCTGAAACCCTTCAGGTATTCGGAGAGGCTCCCCCTGTTTGCACCTTCATGAAACCACTTTGCCAGCCGTTCGGGGTCCCTTTCGGGCAGCTCGAAGTTTGTTTGATTTGCCAGATCTATGATCGTTTCGGGACGCAGACCGCCGTCTAGATGATCGTGAAGCAGGACCTTGGGGGCCCTCTTAAGGAGATCTTTTGTAAGAGTGGTCCCTTTATTGCTCATAATTGACATAAATATAATCCAAATGACAAAAAAGAGAAAGGTAAATAGAGATCTTTTACGTGAAGTTATACCTTCGTACGACCTAAGCTGTACAAAGTGTTTTTCCTTTTGTAAAAATGCAGGTATACTTAATGGTAGAACGGTTGCTTGGATCAGTTGCGATTTGGTACGACCGGGACAACCAGACATGATTAGTTGTCTTTTACACGCCGCGTTACACCTATCCGTGCCATCTCCACGTATAAACTGATTTCCCGATCAACCAGGGAGTTTTGCCGTTTTTCTAGAACAAGGGGATCGGTGTATGGGAGAAAAAAGTAGACCTTTCATTCGGATCAGGAATCTCCAGTACGCATACAATCAGGCAGGAACGAATGCCGATGAATCCCGTTGGGCGTTGAAAAACATATCACTCGATGTAGATAGGGGTGAGTATGTTGCGGTCATCGGTGCAAACGGTTCGGGGAAATCAACACTGCTCAGACATCTCAATGCACTTCTCCTTCCGACAGGGGGAGACGTGTGGGTGAATTCCTGGAACACCAGGGATGCGCCCAGGGTCAGGGACATTCGAAGTGCAGTGGGGATGGTGTTCCAGTCACCCGATGCGCAGATCGTTGCAACGGTGGTGGAAGAGGATGTGGCCTTCGGACCAGAGAACCTTGGGGTTTCCCGGGATGAGCTCCAGGTTCGTGTGAACCAGGCACTGGAACAGGTAGGGCTCGGGGAGTTGAGAAAACGTCCGACACACTACCTCTCTGCAGGACAGAAACAGCTTCTTGCAATTGCATCCGCACTATCAATGCGTCCTGAATGTCTGGTCCTCGACGAAGCAACGGCTTCACTCGACCCGCAATCACGGTCTCGCCTAATCCAGACCCTTTGGTCGCTGAACCAGAGTGGCATAACGGTGATTACAGCAACACACCGTATGGATGAGGCAGCCCTGGCGAAGAGAATCATCGTTCTTTCTGAGGGTGAAATTGTGCTTCATGGACATCCGAAGCACGTCTTCTCACAACCGGACATTCTCCACCGTATAAAACTGGACATACCGGAACCGATGAAGATCGCCCGGCATATTGCCTCGAGAGTTTCTGGTTTTTCGGCGGATACGCTGACTGTTGGCGAACTCGTGGATGCAGTATTAGCGTTCAGAGGAATGAGTATGGAGGGTTCCTAGGCGTGCAGAAAAATCCGGTAATAGAAGTGCATGAACTCTCACATCGCTACCTGGCAGATACGCCGCTGGAAGTGGAGTCGCTGCGCAGCGTACACTTCACGCTGTACGCAAATGAGAATGTGGGCATCGTTGGACCTACGGGCTCAGGTAAATCGACATTGCTCTATCACCTGAACGGCCTGATCAGGCCGCAGGAGGGTGATGTTCGCGTGTATGGTGTTTCTCTCGCGGACAGTAGAGTGGATGTGCGGATGATTCGGAAGAGAATAGGCATGCTGTTTCAGAATCCTGAACAGCAGCTTTTCGAACGTTTTGCTGGTGACGACGTGGCTTTCGGCCCCAGAAACTTCAACCTGCCAAGGGAAGAGGTCCGTGAACGCGTTCGGAGAGCCATGGAAATGGTGGGGCTTCCCTTCTCATATAAGGACCGTCTTACCGCCGATTTGAGTCTCGGTGAAAAGCGAAGGCTCGCCCTGGCCGGTGTGTTTGCCCTTGAACCGGAGATACTTGTGCTGGATGAGCCAACCGCAAGCCTCGATCCGGAGGGACGGATGAGGGTTCTTGAGGTGCTGAGGAGATGGCGCCGGGAACCAGGACACTCGCTGGTTGTGGTATCGCATACCATGGAGGACATTGCGGAGCTCGCAGGCCGCACATACCTTCTCTCAGGCGGTGAAATGGTCTACAGCGGCATGACAGTGGAGCTCTTTGCTGACCGTGAGTTTCTCGTTGGACATGGGCTTGCACTGACTGTCCCCCTTCAAGTATTGCACATGCTCTCCGAGTATGGCATACCCTTCGGCAGGGGGAGTTTATCAGCCCGGGATGTTGCAGAAGAGATTGGGGGTATGCTTCATGGCTCAGCGCACTGAGCTCGAGCTCATAGGAAAAATCGGCATTGGTCAGTATATCCCGACAGACTCTGTGGTACACCGCCTCGATGCCCGGATGAAGCTGCTGTTGGGAACTCTTATGATCGGCGTAACCATCTTTGTCAGCAGTATTACTGCACTGCTGCTTCTCTTCTTAACCGTACTGACCGGGTTGATCCTCTCAAAGGTACAGGTGAGACTGGCTTTTATTTCACTGAGACGGGTGCTTCCCTATCTTTTAATCCTGGCAGCCATTCAGGTGCTTGCGGTGCCGCAGTTCAGGCTCGATGCGGCCGTGCTCTGGGAATGGAAGTTTTTCGTACTGACCGATCGAAGCCTCATGTCCGGCATGCTGCTCATTGCAAGGTTTGTTGTCATCGTTTCCCTCATTGCTCTTTTTTCATTCTCAACGAGCACCACAGAACTGATGCACGGTGTGGAACACATACTCCGGCCCCTTCAGAGAGTGCGTTTCCCAGCACATGAGACAGCGCTCATCATTAATATTGCGATCCGTTTCGTCCCCATACTCATGGGTGAGGCGGAACGTATCATGAGGGCCCAGGCCTCCCGTGGTGCAGACTTCGGTACGGGGAGGCACAATTTCATTCGCCGGTTCAGGAGAATGCTTCCTCTCTTCGTCCCCCTCTTTATACTCAGCCTTCAGCATGCGCAGAATCTGGCTGAGGCCATGGAATCACGATGCTACATGGGAGGTTCGGGGAGGACGCAGCTCATTCAGCTTCGCACAGAGAGGCAGGATTTTATCGCACTCATCATCGGCATACTTGCCGTATCCGGTGCACTATGCTTGAGTATCTTCCAAGTAGATCGAACCATATGGAGAGAATTAAAGACAATTCTATCATGAGGAGAAATGAGAGATGAATGACAGGGTACGTAAGATAGTCATTGCAGGAGTCATGGGGGGTATCTCGATTTTTCTCGGTGCAACACACCTTGGTTTTATCCCCTACTTTTCCGGTGCTTCGCTCACCATCATGCATGTACCAGTCATAATCGGTGCGGTGCTGGAAGGGCCAGTTGTCGGTACCGTTATAGGGCTCATATTTGGCCTTTTCAGTCTGCTGCAGGCTGCCATAGCACCAACCGGGCCGGCCGATGTGTGGTTTGTCAATCCGCTTGTGTCCATACTCCCACGTCTTGTTATAGGACCGATTGCCTGGCTTGTGTACCGTGCGCTGAAGAATTTCAGGGAAGTGCCCGCACTTGTTGGCGCGGGGATAGCCGGGTCACTCACCAATACGGTACTGGTTCTTGGTGTTCTTGGGGCATTCGGGTATCTGCCATGGCCCGTCATTGGGACCATTGCAGCAGCGAACGGACTGCCGGAAGCGGCCCTTGCCGCCATTCTGACCTATGCCGTGGTAGTACCGTGGAAGCGGATAAAAACAAAAAGGCAGAGCTCTTCGGTGTGATGCCCATGTACTTTGAGAGAGGAGGGGAGAGACATGCTGCTCTGTATTGATATCGGTAACACCAATCTCGTTTTCGGCATATGGAATGGTGCTACATGGCGCGTGCACTACCGTGTCCGCACAGTCCACGACAAAATGGCCGATGAGTACGCAATGATGCTGAAGAACCTGCTTCATGAAAGCAATCTCGAGCTGAAATCAGTCTCAGAGGTCGTGATCGGAAGCGGTGTACCGCAGCTCAAGTCTGTTTTTCAGGACCTGTTCAATCGATACATTGGCGTAAACCCGCTTATTCTTGGACCCGGCATAAAGACGGGTATCAGTATTCGAATCGATAATCCCGGTGAGCTCGGTGCAGACCTGGTGGCCGATGCCGTGGCTGCCTACGATCGGTTCAAGAAGGCCTGCATCGTGGTGGATTTCGGGACTGCCACTACGTTTAGTGCTGTATCTTCTAAGGCCGAGTTTTTGGGCGTCTCCATTGCACCTGGTATCGAGGTTGCTGCAGAGGCACTTGCGAGCCACGCGGCACAGTTGCCTGAAGTGAGTCTCGTTCCACCGCCAAGTCCTATCGGAAAGAATACGGTGCATTCCATGCAGTCGGGTCTGATATATGGATTTCTCGGCCTAGTTGAACGCCTTATCTGCTGTATTCGGGAAGAGCTCGATGAGGATGCAGAAGTAATTGCAACAGGGGGGCTCAGCAACGTTTTTGTGCCCCTTACCGACGCTATCGAGCATGAGGACCCCTACCTGACGCTGAATGGCCTGCGTATAATCGGAGACAGAAACAGGTAAACGGATTTTTA